>JASJEI010000324.1 GCA_030064795.1 Pleurocapsa sp. MO_226.B13
TGACATTCATGGACAGTCTCGGAAAAGATAATTCTCGGCTATCCACAGATAACTTAAATATAAGACTGTCCATGAATGTCTAGGATTTCTCTCGGGATCTTTAAGGAATCTAAATCCTCTTTCACAAGATTGTTGTCCTTTATATGCCGTAAGAATGTCAGAGGGACTTAAATTCTCTAAAACATTAGTGGCTAAGATAAAACGACCCGCTTTTTTCTTTTCTTCTGCTATTTTTTGGGATTTTTTCTCGAAAATTATCGTAGCTTTATAAACTGTATTTTTGAACTTCAATATTGGCTAATTGACTCATTAAAATCAAACTTTAATAATTATTTTTATTAGAGTTATTTTATCTGAGTTGGAGCTTCCCTGGAAACTATTTAAAATACTTAAAAAATCTCGGCTTTGCTGATCTGCAAAGCAGCCACTTCGTGACCACGAGGAACGAGTGAACCTCTCTCTCTGAGATCTAGCGATCGCTAGAGTATTGTACCTCTATGTATTACGTCTAGACGTGCGTAATGAGAAATGGAATTACGCCCGATTAAAACCGAATCAGATTACCAAAACGCACTTCAAGAAATTGAAAGATTATTTGATGCAGAACCCAATTCCCCAGAATGCGATCGCTTTGATATTTTAACTACATTAGTAGAAGCCTACGAACAAAAGCATTATCCCATTGAAGCACCAGATGCTATTTCAGCCATATTATATTATTTGGAATCTCGTGGATTATCCGAGCAAGATTTAGCAGTATCTATCGGCAGTCAACAAGAAACCACTGCAATCTTAAATAGACAAAAACCTTTGACTTTAGATACAATCAGACGTTTAAACCAAGATTTTAATATTCCAGCCGAAATATTAATTCAACCTTATTCCCTAGAAAAAACTTCCGCATAAATCAAATTTATAGAGGTCGAAGATCTCTTTAATACCAACTCTCTATGACAATGCACTAAATAAAATTTAACCTCTCTGCGTCTCTGCGTCTCTGCGAGAGATTTAAACTCAAAATATTAAGTGCAACTTCAAAGAGAAATGGTATAAGCAATGCGATCGCTGTGTTCGATCGTAGAGAAGCGGTGGACGATAAGCCTAGCGACATGACTTCGCTACGCAATAGTGGTACGATTTTGGATTATTTTAGCTAGGGAGCGATCGCAAGACTTTCACTACTGCGATCGCCAAGGTTCCAAAGTAAAATATCCTTTTTTTGATGATTTACTACCGTCCAAATCCAAACTTTATTCTTTTTGCGACCAACGAAAGTTTGTAATTCATCTATTTCAGTAATTTCTGGGATTTCATCTTCTTGTGGTACCTATCGTCTTCGCTACTAGAAAAGGTGGCTTTAGAGACTTTCGAGCGAACTCCCCAAACTATTGAGTTAATCGATCGCTTGGGAGTCGAAGTCCCTTTTTTAAAACAATTAGCCACGTCATTACAAAACGAATTAGCAAATCCTTATTCACCCAATTTACTCTATATAAAATCTTTACAAAATGTTATTGTCGTTCATCTTCTACGCCATCACTGCAAAGTTCAATTCTGCGAACTAAAACTACTAACGCGTCTAGGTAAAAATGTTGGGTAAAAAAGATGAAAAAAAGCCCTTTATTGAGTTTAACGCTTAGTAGCGTGGGAATTACTTACACTACGATCCATCTATTTTTTTAAATGTTTTTGTAATCTGATTCGTATTAGTCTTTACTTCTTCCCTATCTCCCCCATCTCCATTACCTAATATCAAGATGTGGTCGCTCGATCGCGAAAACTACTGTAACTTAAAGATACTGACGATCGCGCCTGGGGAAAGTGCGATCGCCACCAACCATACCAGTCAGACCAAACTGTTTCTAACCTCCGATAAGTCTCGTCAAGAGAAACATCCCGATCTAGAGGCAGAGATAAATGCGCCCAGAGACAGCGTTTATCTCGAAATTCTGCTTGACCGAGTAGCCAGGGCAAAATGTTCTCGATCCGAGTATTATGGATTGTGAGATTGCGATTAAATTGGTCGCTGGTCACAGTACTGACACCATGAGGATTAATACAGGCATTGAGATAAGCTTTGTCTTCATCGGCATAGAGACTATAAAATCCTCCTTCGCTATCCTGTCTTAATCCTGGCGATAGTTCTCCCGTCTGACTGGTAATAAAGCTTTTTAAATCTCCATTAGTATCGACTAGGTAACGCATTTCAATCTCCAGATATCTCTCGTTTTGGCGATAGCGATAGTGCTTCCCCGCCATAAATTTTCCTGAAATAGATGCAGGAGAACGAACTAAATTAGGATTGACTGGCTTACTAAAGGAAAACTTCCATTGGGGCAAAGGGAGAGATTCGGGAAAGGTATAATCTGCCACTTGAAAAGATTGTACCTCTGGAGCGATTATCGATTTTCCCAGGGTAAGGGCAACTGCGATCGCCGTAGCGATCAGGAGTATAGTCCGAGGTTGATTCTTCATAGTTAAAAGTTTTCTCTAGGCAGGGTGGCAAGACAAACTCCCCCAAATAGCAGCACCGCGATCGCCGAAAAGATTAAAGATCCAGTACCAGTATGCCAATAGTCAAACCCTTCGGAATTGGATAATGCTACCAAAACCGCCATCAACGCTACCCGAAACCCATTGATAACAAATCCCAATAAAATAGCTGCGATCGGCAGCCAGATTTTTTGTCGCCAATTGCTAGGGACGATGGTTAAGACAATCCAACTCAGTCCCAATAACTGTAAGATCATTCGCACTCCCGAACAGCCATTATATACTTCAACCGACCCAGTCGGCATAATCAGCCAAACACCTTGGCGAGTTACTTCAAATCCTAGTAGCCACAAGATAAAAGCCGAAAAACTGGCGGTAATCCGAGAAATATCCCAAATATAAATAAATTCCCAGGGAATAGCCAAAAATAGTAACAAAAAAAATTCCTGGTAATATTGTTTTAATCCTTTGCTGCCAGAGGCTAACAACCCCCACCCCAACAGCGACAGCAAGGGCGAAATACGCAAGAAAAAGTCTTCTGGAAACAAGTGCAGGCTTCTGTATAATACCAAGGTCAGGATTGACACGCCGACAAAACTAGAGACGGTATCGCTTTCCAGATGCAATTTAACTGTTTTTTCCCACAACAACGGTAGCACTACCATCCAGAACAGAAAACTATGACTAGAAAAGTCAGGTCTACCAAATTGCTCGCTTAAGTTCAAGTGCAAAGCAACTAAACCGATACCGATACCAAATAGGCAGTACTTCTGGCGATCGCGGATCATTAGCGTTATAAAGTTACTTGTTTTATTTGTTGCTAGGATTCTTATTTTATCCGCTCGATCGTGTTTTAGTCTCGTAATTGGGATTTCATAATTTCACACTAGGCGTATTGTTATTTAGTTTTTAGATATTAGACAAAAGATGGTCGAGAATTAACTGAAATACTTGTTTGGCTTCAACTTGTTGGCTGGTTAATAAATCTTGCTGTTGGGTAATAAACAAAGGCGATCGCTCGATAGAAGTAGTCAGATGACCGTGAGAACCCTTAACTAAGTTGGCATCTAGGGGAATGACATCCATCAAGTAACGAAAACCCAGTTTCTTTTTGAGTAGGGTTAGGGCAATTTTCGCTGGGGGAAATTTTAGTTGTGGATCGATAAACAGTTCCACAGGATCGTAACCAGGTTTGCGGTGAATATCGACAGTACGGGCAAAATCGGGGGCGCGATCGTCTTCTAGCCAATAGTAGTAGGTAAACCAAGCATCGGGACTGGCAATTGCCACTAATTCTCCCGAACGAGGATGATTGAGGTTATATGCTTGTTTTCTTGCTTCATCTAAAACCAGATCGATTCCAGCCGTATGTTCTAGAATATCTTTTACTTGAGAGAAGCAACTGGGGTCGTTAATATAAACGTGGGCAATTTGATGATCGGCAACGGCAAAAGCTTTACTCGCCCCAGGAATCAAAATTTCTCTGCCTAGTTCTTCTCTAACTGTTATTAAACCTTGCTGTCTCAGCAGGCGGTTGAGATGAATCGGACGAGAGACTTCTGTAATACCGTATTCAGAAAGAACGATAACTTTCGCTCCCCTATTTTCGTAAAATTCGATTAAATCCTGACATACTCGATCTATTTCTTGTAAATCTCGCGCAATATCTGAGGGATTAGTGCCAATTTTTTGCAGACAATAATCCAAGTGAGGTAAATAAACCAAAGTCAGAGTAGGACTGTATCTTAATTCAACTTGTTTCGCTGCATCAGCAATCCATTGACTAGATTTAATCGAAGTATTCGGTCCCCAAAAATTAAATAAAGGAAACTCTCCCAACTCAGAAGTTAACCAAGGACGTAGTTCCATTGGTTCGGTATAGATATCGGGGAGTTTTCTCCCGTCTGCGGGATACATGGGGCGGGGTGTTACCGCATAATCTACAGTCGAATGCATATTGTACCAACCAAAAAGATTAGCACAGGTAAAATCAGGATCGATCGCTCTGGCTTTATCCCAAATTTTGTCTGCTTGAACTAGCTTATTTGACTGTCGCCACAGTTTGACTTCGCATTCATCGCGAAAATACCAACCATTAGCCACAATGCCGTGTTCGTCGGGATTTACACCCGTGTAGTAGGTAGCTTGGGCGGTACAGGTGACGGCGGGTAAGACTGGCTTAATCGAACTGGTTCGACCTTGTTTCTGCCAGCGTTCGAGGAAAGGGGTATATTCTCCAATCAAATGAGGAGTCAAACCCACTACATTGAGAACAACAGTTTTATTCATAATTTTAAAAAATAATAATTAACAACCAATGACTGACAAAACCCATTGGTACTCTCGTTCGATGGAAGTCGAAATATCCAATTTCATTTCTGGTGGTAAGACTTCCCAAGTATAGGTTTCAATTTCTAAATGATGACCTACAGAATTATTCGGTAACAACTGCAATAGCTTTTCGATGTGTGCTTGAGTAGATTCAAATATTTGATAGTTACGAATAAAAATCGGGACGTGAAAGTGAGTCCGCCATTCTGCTGCTTCAGTGGTTAAAAAATGGGGTAGTGCCTTTGTTAGATCGCGATAGCGTTGCAAAGTGCGATCGCGATTGCGGGCAATTACTTGATGTAAGTAGGTAGATTCGGCAAAAGGTGAGAGTTTGTCTAAAATTAACCTGCGCTTTTTTCTATCCGGAGGAATCTCAATTTTTATCGCCGAACTAAGTTGAATTTTGCCAATTTTAATTCCTGCCTTTTGGAAACGCTGAATAATCTCGTCGGGTTCTTCATACTCGACGGCAAAATGACAAGTATCGTAGCAAACCCTAATATGGTTGGTAATTAAAGATTCTGCCTCTTGTTGGCCGATGCCTAATTTCTCTTGTAGTAAACTACCCGCAATGGGAAATAACCAATTTTGGAAAAAATCAATTACTTCGGTAGTATTTTCTAACATTCCATCGGGTTCGGGTTCGAGATCTAAGTGTAGTAGTTTACCCGTATCCTGGTGTATCTGTGCCATCGTTACTACCACTCGTGCTAGGTTAAGACTACTTTGGTGTAAGGTTTTCTTCCGACTCTGGATATCTTGCCACCAGGGTTTGTAGGAGATGGGTAGGGTAGAAATTCCCCCATCAATACCTTCTGGTAGGAGATTAGCCAAGATTTGGATTAGCCTCAAGGTATAGTCTAAGCGTTCTGATTGAGACCAGTCGGGGGCATATACTTTATCTTTGACTACTTGATGATGAAAACCACCGTAGGGAAAGCCATTGAGAGTAAAGACATATAAGTCTTGTTCGCGCAACCAAGTTTGTAGTCGAATCAGATGATCTCGATCTAATAGTTCTCTAGCTGCGGTATCTGCTAAACGCAAACCAATGCCAAAGGGATTATCTGGAGATAATCTAGCTTTAAGTTGGGGAAGATATTGTTGGAGGTTTTTTTCTACTTCTACCCACCTTTCCCCTGGATGAATATTAGTACAATAAGTAAGATGTAAGTCGTTTTTGGTTGCTAGTTTCACTGTGCTTCTGATTCTATTGCGCTCGATCGCTAATTCAACTGATTTATAGTTTCAATTTCCAGGTTTTGCAACATCAAAATTGCCTGTTCGTAAGTAGAGATGTTGACTCGATTTACTTCAAGTCCCTTGCCTAGGTTCTGGAGTAACATGATGGCTAAATTTCCGCCTAAGTGTTCGCGAAATTCGACTAAACCATGAAAAATCGAGTCTTCAGAGGTAGATTTTGCTAAATTTTCGCTTAATTCAGGGACGTATAGTTTAAATCCTAACTGTTTTAAAGTATGGATAATTTGCTGCCAATCTGTTTCGCTCAGTAATCCAGTTAAGTAAGAATAGGTACAGTCTAACGCCATGCCGATCGCTACTGCTTCTCCATGTCTGAGGCGATAATTAGTTAAGTGTTCTAGTTTATGGGCTGCCCAGTGACCAAAATCTAGGGGGCGAGAAGAACCCATTTCAAAAGGATCGCCATAATTAGCTATGTGATCGAGATGTAGTTGACAACAGCGATAGATTAGCTGTTCCATAGCTGCACTATCACGTTGAGCTAGTTCTAAAGCGCGATCGCTAATAAATTGAAAGAATTCTCTGTCTTTAATTAATGCCACCTTAACCGCTTCGGCAATACCCGCACGCCAATCGCGATCGCCTAAACTAGTCAGAAAGTTGGAATCGTTAAGTACGGCAACGGGTGGGGCAAAGGTGCCTAAAAAGTTCTTTTTCCCAAAGGCATTGATCCCGTTTTTGACTCCTATCGCTGCATCATTTTGCGCTAAAACCGTAGTGGGAATGCGGATTAGGCGGATACCTCGATGGGCAGTAGCAGCAGCATAACCTGTCATATCGATGACTGCCCCTCCACCAATAGCGAGGATATAAGAGTGACGACACAATCCTACTCGTTCGATGATTTGATGAATTTTTTCTACCAGGGTGGGGTCATTTTTAGCTGCTTCTCCTCCAGGAACGATAATCGGTTCGGCAGCTAGTTCGATCTTATCGGCGAAATGATTAGTATATTGTTTTATTTGAGTTATTAACTGGGGTTGATGGTCTAATAAGCCTGAATCTATCACGACAATTATCGATTTAGCTGTATTATTTTCTCTGACGATGACTTGAGATAACAAAGGATTAGTAATTGCAAATAAACCTCTGGTGAAGTGAACGTCGTAGGTAAATTTGACCGCAAAATGCTGGCGTAAAGACTCTGTGGTAGAGATTTTGGAGACTCGATTTTCTTGAATAAACATATTTTTTATCTTGAATAATTAAATTTTTTAGGTAACGGCAAACAGACGGGCAAAAAGACGAGACAGGGGCAGCAACGCTAAGAGTAACAAGCCGTAAATCCCATTACTAAAACCAGCAGCGATAGTTGCATCCAAAATAATTAAGGATAAAATTCCTGCTTTAACCGCCAGTTGAATCAATTCCGCACTGGGGGTAAGGGCAGCTTTGAGGAAAGGAGGTAGAACTAAAATCGTAAATAAAAGCAAAAAAGGCAGAGTAATTAAGAGGCTATATGCTGAAAGTAGCCCCAAACCGAGAATAATCCCGATAACCAGAGCAATCAAGGCGATCGCAATTGCACCCGTAATTTTTTTGCCTCCGCGAACTTCTCCCTGGGCAATGGCAGTAATCGCAGCAATATAAATAATCGGAATCAAGGCCAAATACCAGCGATCGCCGACTACTTGAGGGACAACGCTGACACCCAGTAACAAATTACCGCCACGACACAGCCCCATGTTAATCGGGCCGAGAAATGTCTGATGTTTACCCCATTTATCGTAGATCAGGGCGGTTATTGCCACGATTCCCGCCAAAATAGCACTCAGTTGAGACACCATAGCAGCAGCGACTATCCCCATAACTAACAAGATAGTCCCTAGAGCGATCGCGCCCGATAAAGAAGCTTTACCACTAGGAAGAGGACGTTCTGGACGTTCGATGGCATCTAGTTCGGCATCGCAAACATCATTAAAAACCACTCCACCACCATAAAGCCCCGTAGTAGCCAAAATTAACCAACCTAAAGCGACAAAATCCAGGTTGCTAATTTCCGCAGTTACCGCCCCAGCAGCAGCAAAGCCCAGCAAAATATCTGCCCAAGCAGTAATAATATTGGCGGGACGCATTAGTTGTAAATAAGCCCAGAAAGATTGAGATTTAATTGTTATCGTGGACATTATCAATTCCAATAATTAAATAATTAGGTATGGTCAACTAGAGGCAAGGTACTTTCTACCTTGCCCGTGCAGTAGCTAATAGTTGCCAAATAAACTACTAAACAATAACTACAGATTCTGATTCAGGAGTCGTTTCCACTAGAGGTTGTTGACCCCGCAATACAGAATTACCACTAAAGAGTTGACGCTGATCGATCGGCGTGGGATTTAACCAGTCACTTTCTTTAATTTGACCGCTTTGACTATAAGCAGTAAGGGCATTTTGATAGCAAACGGCTTTAATTTGCGCTTCGGGAATACCTCTTTGTGCCATCAAGCGGGCAGTTTTTGGTACGGCTAGAGGATCGCTAACCCCCCAGTCAGCACTACTATCGACAATGATGCGATCGCAACCATAATGACGCACCACTTCTACCATTCTTTCGTTACCCATCTTGGTATGGGGATAAATAGTAAAGGCTGCCCAAAAACCCCGATCTAAGACTTCTTTGACGGTTTCTTCATTGTTGTGATCGACGATAACTTGAGATGGTTTTAAACCGTGTTCCAAACAAACATCCATACTGTGAGATGTTCCCTCTTTTTTGTTGCGATGGGGAGTATGAATCATCACGGGTAAATCTAATTCCTTCGCCAATTCTAATTGAAGACGGAAGTATTTATCTTCAGCAGGAGTCATGTCGTCATAGCCAATTTCGCCAATAGCTACTACTCCTTCTTTGCAAGCATACAAAGGTAACATTTCCATTACCGCTTCGGCTAAGGCTTCGTTATTAGCTTCTTTGGAGTTTAAACCAATGGTGCAGTAATGTTTAATCCCAAACTGACTGGCACGAAATCTTTCCCAACCGACCAAAGAACTGAGATAATCTTTGTAACTATCGGCACTAGTACGGGGTTGCCCTAACCAAAAAGCTGGCTCAATTACCGCCACTATCCCAGCTTTTGCCATTGCTTGATAGTCATCGGTAGTTCTAGCAGTCATGTGAATGTGAGGGTCGAGAAACATCATGTTGTTATTATTCATGGGTAGATTTTATGTTGTTGTAATTAAATTTTTAGGATAGATTAAAATTTGCTCGATTTAACTGCATACTGCTTTAAATTCAGCTTCGAGAGTTGCCACTGCCTGAGCATCAAAAGGTTTTACTAATTGCCACAGTTCGGGGTTCACCGTTCTTTTCGCTGCTAGTCTTTCGCGAGCATAGTCAATTAACATCCGTGATAATTGCTGATTGTTACGGCTTTTTAAGCCATGAATTGGATGTAGGGGGCTACCAACAAATAAAGCCTTGAGAACCATTTGATTCCAAGCCAAATCGTCTAAATATTCCGCAGGATAGGGATTATTTAAAGCCACAGCATTAAACACCGAAGTCATATTACTGCGAACTCCTTCAGCAGCACGTAATTTAAATCTTTCGGGATAAGGTAACAGAGGTAAACTTTGATACAAGGCGATCGCTTCTCTAACGTCCGCCGTCGCAAAGATTTTGTCTAAGGTAGCAACATATAGAGCTTCATCTTCGTGGGGAAAAGATAAAATCAAGACAGTACGACCAACTTGGTCTAGAGTCCAATCACTAGGATTCCATCCCTCTACTAAGTCATTGGCTGCTTGTAATTCTTCCGCAGATAAATTTAAATCTTGCTTGTCTAGATAGCGAGATACACCGCTAAAAGCAGTAAATAAAGTTCTGGCTTCGGCATTTTTGCTAATTTTTTCTTGTTTGCCTTGAAGCCAAACTAAACTCTCAGCAGAGATTCGTGTTTTTAACCAACCGTAGAGTAAAGCAATAATTTTATTAGTTTTAATATCAGTCTCAGTAAACATGACTAGGTAATAACGCCTGTTTTGCTACTCAAGTATAATCAGATTACTGAGATAAAACTATAAAATTCTGATGTTTTTCTGCCAAGTTTTCTTTAGATTAGGTGTTTTTTTGGTTAAGTTAGCGTGTAGAAAGAGCAGAGAGGGACTTGGGGCGCAGGGGACAGAGGAAGCAGCGACTAATAACCACTGATAACTGTTGACTGTTGACTGTCAACTAACTCCCGTACAGATAAGGCATGCCTTGTCTCTAAATCCTGACTCCCGTACAGATAAGGCATGCCTTGTCTCTAAATCCTAACTCTCTATATTTGCTTTACCTCGAAATACCTCAATTGCGGGACCTGTCATGTAAACTCGGTTGTCGGCTACCGACCAATTAATCTCTAAACATCCTCCAGGCAATTCTACAGTACAAGAGCGATCGCATTTGTTATTTAATACTCCTGCTACTACCGAAGCACAAGCTCCCGTACCACAAGCTAAAGTAATTCCCGCGCCTCTTTCCCAAACGCGCATTTTAATATAGTCTGGCTTGACTATCTGAATAAATTCAGTATTGGTACGTTGCGGAAAAACAGGATGATGCTCGAATTCTGGTCCGATTTTGGCTAAATCAATCTCATCGGTGTTTTCTACAAAGGTAATACAGTGAGGATTACCCATACTTACTGCTGTAACCGACCAAGTAGAACCAGCAACTTCAAGGGGTTGGTCAACGACTTTACCGTCTTTAGAGTTTAAAGTAGTAGGAATTTCTGCTGCGGTTAATTGTGGTTCTCCCATATCTACCGTCACCTCGCCATTACTTTCTAATTTAGGAATAATTACCCCTGCTAGAGTATGAATTCTGTAAGATTTATTAACTTGGGAATTCCCTTCGAGATCGGCGATAAACTTAGCTAGACAGCGTATACCATTGCCACACATTTCTGGCTCAGAACCATCAGAATTATAAATTCTCATGGTGTATTCTGTAGCTTCTTTCCCTGGTAAAGCGAAAATGACACCATCAGCACCAATACCAAAATGGCGATCGCACATTGCGATTGCTTGTTTGGGGGTAATTAAGGGGTCGGCAGAATGACGATTATCAATCAAAATAAAATCATTACCTAATCCTTGGTATTTGCTAAACTCGATTACCATCTTTGATTTTCCTTAAATTAAGAGAACTAAAAATATGACTGAATTTGATACCGATCTGCCTGGTATAAGACAAATCCAACAATATATTAAAGACAAACAGGAAGTAGAACTAAAACTAATAACAGACGATTTAATAGTCGGCAAAATAATCTGGCAGGATGTTAATTCTCTTTGTTTGGTAGATCATTACAACCAGGAAACACTTATTTGGCGACAAGCTTTAGTTTATCTAAAACCAAAGGCATAAAAAAACCTGAGTTCAGGGGTGAACGGTCGTTCGCCCCTACTAATGACCAATTTAAGATAACTTACTTCTAACTAGCGTCTGAATTTTCTTACCGTCTGCTTTGCCTTTAAGTTGCTTCATTGCAGGGCCCATGACTTTACCCAAATCTTTGACTGAGGTCGCACCAGAAGTAGCAATAATCTCATCAATAATGCTTTCTAATTCGCGATCGCTAATTTGTTCGGGAAGATAGGTTTCAATAATTGCTAACTCTTGAGTTTCTTTTTCTGCTAAATCATCTCTTCCCGCATTCTTAAACTGTTCGATCGAATCGCGACGCTGTTTTGCCTGTTGCGAAAGCAATTCAATTTCTTGTTCTTCGCTAAGACTCTCTTGACCTTTAGGACGTAGTTCGACCTCTTTTTCTAAGATCGCTTTTTTGATACCGCGTACTGTTTGCAGGCGAACTTTATCCTTGGATTTCATCGCCGTTTTAATGTCTTCGCCAATTTGTTCTTTAAGACCCATGGTGATTATTTCCCCTATATCGAGTAGATTATTATAAAATACTTTTTAGGCATTACAAAAATAATTACATTAATTAATTACTCGCTACTCGTACAGACAAGGCATGCCTTGTCTCTAGCTACTCCCTATTCCCTACTCACCACTCACTTAGAAACAATTCCCGCTGACTGCAAGGCCATTTCCATAAAGGTATCGTGGGAATTTCTCACTTCTTCATCTTTTTGAGGTTTTCTTTGAATATAGGTTCCGTCAGGCTGCAATTCCCAGGCTTTGCGGTTGTCCGCCAGCATTACTCCCAAAACCTCCTGTAAATCCTGAAAAATTTCGGGAGACTCAATCGGAGTCACCGCTTCTACTCGGCGACTGAGGTTACGAGTCATCCAGTCTGCACTACCAATATAGATTTCTTCTTCGCCATTATTGTGAAAATAGAAAATACGAGAATGCTCCAGAAAACGCCCGATAATACTAATAACGCGAATTTTATCGCTAAACCCAGGTAAACCAGGACGCAAACAACATATACCCCTAACAATTAAGTCTATTTCTACTCCTACTTGAGAAGCTTGATAGAGTGTTTGAATCACCTGTTGGTCTACTAGAGAATTCATCTTAGCTACAATACGACCTGTTTTACCCTGACGACAATTCTCCGCTTCGCGATTAATCATTTCGATCATGCGATCGCGCAAACTAACAGGAGCAACCAGCAATTTACGATAAGATTTTTGTTGAGAATAACCAGTTAAGAAATTAAACAAATCCGTCAAGTCTGCACCCAACTCTTCACGACAGCTTAAAAGCCCCAAATCGGTATATATTTTTGCTGTTTTGGGATTATAGTTGCCAGTACCGATATGAACATAGCGACGTATACGTTCTTTTTCTTGGCGCACGACTAAAGTAATTTTGGTATGGGTTTTTAAGCCTGTAACACCATAAACGACATGAACTCCCGATTTTTCTAATTTTCTCGCCCAAAGAATATTATTTTCCTCATCAAAACGAGCCTTGAGTTCGACTAATGCCACTACTTGCTTGTCGTTTTGCGCTGCTGCAATTAAGGCTTTAATAATTGGTGAATCTCCAGAAGTACGATAAAGAGTCATTTTAATTGCCAAAACGTCGGGATCGTAGGCTGCATCGGTGATAAAGCGCAACACAGTACTACTAAAAGAATGATAAGGATGATGAAATAATAAGTCTCCCTGACGAATGACGTTAAAAAAGCTTTCTCCTTCTCCACTGTTTTCTCCTTCTTCTTTTAAACCGCCAAGGCGTGAAGGTAATACCGCAGTCCAGGGTCGATCTTTCAGTTCGGATAAAGGCAGGGCCATAAAAGACATCAAATCTCCCAAACCTAATAAACCATCAATGTCATAAACGTCATTTTCGTGTAAAGCCAACTCACGAATAATGGTGGAGCGAATTTCGGGTGGTACTGAGGCTTCAATCTCTAATCTTACTGATGAGCCACCAATGCGCCTTTTTTGGAGTTCTTTTTCAATTGCCAGCAACAGATCGTCTGCTTCATCTTCTTCTACTGACAAGTCAGCATTGCGCGTGACACGAAAAGCATAAGACTCTAGAATACTCATACCTGGGAACAGATATTCCAAATTATGAATAACGATCTGCTCAATAGGTACACCAGTCCAAACCACAGGCTTACCTCGGTGTAGCTGTCTCAATTCTTCTGGTAATTCTACAAATCGCGATAATACTTTGGGAATTTTGACTCTGGCAAATAGCTCATTGTCAAGTTTAGGATTTTTTAAAACTACAGCTAAATTTAAACTGAGATTAGAAATATAGGGAAATGGATGAGAAGGATCTACTGCCAGAGGAGTTAAAACTGGGAATATATGTTCTTCAAAGAATTGATTGAGATAAGTTCTTTGTTCTTGATTTAAGTCTACATAATTTAGTAAGTAAATTCCTGACTTAGTTAGTTCTTTCTTTAGTACTTTCTCAAAATGCTGATGTTGCTCCTCGATCATCGGAGACAAAATTTCAGCAATTTCCTTTAACTGTTGTTTGGGAGTTCGACCATCTGCTGTAAGCTTAGTTACCCCTGCTGCTACCTGTTGTTTTAATGCAGCTACCCTGACCATAAAAAATTCATCTAAATTCGAGCTAAAGATAGCCATAAACTTGAGACGTTCTAGTAATGGCGTTCTTTTATCCAACGCTTCTGCCAACACCCGTCGGTTAAACTCTAACCAACTTAATTCTCGATTGAAATAATATTTAGGGTCATCTAAATCGACGGTCTTCTCTACGGGTTTGGTACTAGTCATCACTCTATGGTTTTAGATATTTCTGGTGTTCGACAATAGGCTCGCTTGCTACTACGGCTCTCAATTTAAATTTAACAGGATCTGCTCTTAAACTTGTCTTAAAAAGATCCTCTTTAAAAATATTAGCTTTTCATCTATCTATAGTAGTAATTACTTAATAAGACTAGATTAAGAAACAATTTTACGAGCAGGCGATCGCTCTAATAACCAATGACCAATAACAAAACACATTTGATATAATAAACTCCTCATCAACTCAAGAATATGTGAGGAAGCAAGCCATTTATACGCCTCCTTTAGCCCGTTTAATCGAGCAGTTGCAACTTTTGCCAGGAGTAGGGCCAAAAACCGCCCAAAGACTAGCCTTGCATCTAATCAAACGCCCTGACAAAGAAGTTCAAGCACTAGCTCAAGCCTTAATTGCAGCCAAACAGAAAGTAGGCTTGTGCAAAGTCTGTTTCCATCTTTCTGCCGAACCCGTCTGTTCTATATGTAGTAACCAAAATCGCGATCGCTCTACAGTTTGTGTCGTTGCCGATTCTAGGGATATTATTGCCTTGGAAAAAACTAGAGAATATAGGGGACTTTATCATGTCTTGGGGGGGGTGATTTCGCCGATGGACGGTATTGGCCCAGAACAATTGAACATTGAAGCCTTAGTTCGTAGAGTCACCAAAGAACAGCTTCAAGAAATTATCTTAGCGATTAGTCCTAGTGTAGAAGGTGAAACTACTACCTTATACATTAATGGCTTGCTACGACCCTTTACTAAAGTTACTCGAATCGCCTTTGGCTTACCCATGGGAGGCGACTTAGAATATGCCGATGAAGTAACCCTGGCTAGAGCTTTGGAAGGAAGACGAGAATTGGATTAATTTAAGGAATAAGGAACGAGGAACGAGGAGGGAGATAGGGGAGATGGGGGAGACAACTAACTACTAACTCCTAACTCCGTACGGTCGTGACCTGGAACGACCCTACTCCGAACTCCTAGGAACTCGTTCCCGTAATGACTATGATATATTGATTAAGATTCATAAAAATTATCTAAACTGTAAAGAAATACTGCTTGACACTTGAGGAAAATATAACTATGACTACAGAAGGATGTTTGAGAGTCGGGCAAGAAGCACCCGAATTTACTGCTACTGCTGTTTTCGATCAAGAATTTAAAACTGTGAAACTATCTGACTATCGCGGTCAGTATGTTGTCTTATTTTTCTATCCTTTGGACTTTACTTTTGTTTGTCCTACCGAAATTATTGCCTTTAGCGATCGCTATGAAGAGTTTAGTTCTCTTGGGACTGAGATTTTGGGCGTATCTGTAGACAGTGAATTTTCTCACTTGGCTTGGATGCAAACCGACCGTAAAGAAGGTGGTATTGGCGACATTACTTATCCTTTAATTTCTGACATCAAAAAAGAAATTAGCACCGCTTATAATGTTTTAGATCCTGAAGCTGGTGTGGCATTGCGCGGACTATTCATTATTGATAAAGAGGGCATAATTCAACACACAACTATAAATAATCTTTCTTTTGGTCGTAGCGTTGATGAAACCTTGCGTACCCTCAAAGCTATTCAGTACGTACAGAATCATCCAGATGAAGTTTGTCCTGCTGGATGGGAAGAAGGAGATAAAACTATGAATCCCGATCCCGTTAAATCTAAGGTTTATTTTTCTTCTGTAAGTTAAAAGCAAATTTAAGTAAATTGGTCGAGGGGGACTTAGCCCCTCTTTTTTTGTTTAGTAATTAGCCTTCTTGCTCTTCACCTTCCCCAGTAATACACTCTTGGGTTCTCAAGGTAGCTGCTGCTGCATAGTCTCTGGCTGCGGGAGTATCGGGTTGGAAAGCATCCCCTGTTTCTTGGTAAGCAGATGCTGCGCCACAATAAGCTGACATAGTTTGAATGGTTTCGGAACCCCAATGATTGCTAATATCAGAAAAATTAGCAGGCTCTTGGTTTACTACCAGTTCTGCGGTTTGACCCTGTTTCATATTGGCAAACCTAGCTGTATTTTGAAGTACAGCAATTAGTTCGGCTCTAGTAACGGGTTTATCTGGTTGAAATGAACCATCAGGATAGCCTTTGACAATCTCGTTTTCTTTTGCCCATTGAATTTTAGCAGCACTCCAGCGATCTGCATTCACATCGGGATATGGCTGGCTAGAAACTGATTCGGCAGATGCTAATTCAATACTATCAACAGTTTCTAATGCACCGTAAACCATGGAAACCAATTGTTCTCTGGTGAGGGGTTCGGTAGGACGAAAAGTATTGTCTTTGTAACCAGCAATAAAGCCCATTGCCACTGCTTGTTCAATTTCGTCTTTGTAGATATCGCGATCGATATCACTAAAGGAACTGGCAGTTTGAGCAGGAGGAGGAGTAGGTGCAGTACCACCCGCAGCAGCGATCGCCTGAGAGTTACCGCTAAAGAAGAAATGTCCTAATACCTTGCCTTCATAAGCTTTTTTAGTAAATTCCCAACCTGGGTTGAGGTTAATTTTGGCGTATTCTCCATCGGCTGGCTGACCAAAAGTCTGACCAACCACTAAGTTAGAACCGTCTTGGTAATTTCTGGCGACTAGCTGAAGATCGTCTCCTTTGGGGACGATATCGAGTCGATAGTCCAGGCTGGTATCTTGACCGTCGAGACGCACCGAATAACCATTACTATCAGTAGCTCGATTACAACTACCTGTAAAGTCAAAAGTCGTCCAGAGAGGATCGACAATTATAGGTTGAGAGCCTTGGAGGGCATAACAGTCTTGTTTGCCAGGAATTTGTTGTACTACTGCTAAATTGTAACCAATTGCACCTGCGGGAATTGCTACTGCTATCACTTCATCTTGGGAGACTGGTTCTTCAGTAAACTGGGCCCAAGCTGGAAGTAAAGGACTAGTTAAAGCGATCGCACCTGTAAATATTGCTGCCAATTTTAACTTTTTTGATAGTTTCATAGTATTTCTTGAGTGCTTTCATCGATATGATTAAAGCCTAAAATTGCGACTTCGTCCTGTTTTAACAGAAATTATTTGGTTTTAATTACTGATTGCCAATTGGCGATTGTTGTTCCCCGATCTCGGTAATTACTGTAAATTGTTGTAAGTAATTATGCTTAGAAGCAAATTTTTACTCCACAATCGAGTAAACTACCAAAGGGAGTTATTTGGCTCGAATCGTTGATTGTAAAAGACATCCACTAAAATTATTTTGGGAATCAACCCAGAAAAAATCTCAGTCTTTTTGATTTAAAAATCCTCGTTCCTTACTCCTGATTCCTCTATCCTGATTTAAATTGATTTATGAAGACAGCAGATAAAATAAACGATAAGGCGATCGTCAAGGATTATTTTAACCAGAAGGGATTCGATCGCTGGCGTAGGATCTATGGCGAAACTGATGATGTCAATAAGGTACAAAAGAAAATTCGCCAAGGACACCAACAAACTATCGATACTGTAGTTGGTTGGTTAAAAGATGACGGTAATTTGACAGAGATCTCGATTTGCGATGCGGGTTGTGGTGTGGGTAGCTTGACTATTCCCCTAGCTCAAGCTGGTGCGACGGTTAGTGCTAGTGATATCTCCGAAAAAATGGTCGCAGAAGCTCAAGAAAAAGCAGCATCGGTATTAGAAGATACTAGTAAGGTTACTTTTACTGTCTCGGATCTAGAAACTTTGAGTGGTAATTACCATACGGTGATTTGTCTGGATGTTTTGATTCACTATCCTACTGAAGATGCAGCTAAAATGATTGCCCATTTAGCATCTTTAGCCCAGTCGCGTTTAATTCTCAGTTTTGCACCCAAAACTTGTCTTTTGTCTGCATTGAAAAAGATCGGGGAATTTTTTCCTGGTCCCTCTAAGACTACCAGAGCCTATCAGCATAAAGAGTCAGAAATTATTGCTATTTTAAAAGATAATGGTTTTGAAATTAAGCGGACGGGAATGACCAGCGTAAGTTTTTATTATTCTCGTATTTTAGAAGTAGTTAAGATTGAAGATGTTGAGCAGCAAAGTTAGTGAGCTATTGGTTTTTAGCTTTCTCCCCAAGTCCTCAAGAATTTAATCTTTGATTTCTAATTTAAGTTATTTTGAGCGTGGAAAATGCTGTTGTCACCTCAAAATTAATAACTAGTACTCGCGAATAAGCTTCGCCGTGTGTAATCAGCTTGTTGAGAATTGGTATTATCAACAACGAGACATCTGAAATATTTTGTAGTTATGAGTTACTAATTTGTTTGGCAAGCCAATCTCGGAAGTGAGGATGATATAAGGAGTAACGGGTTTCTTTATTGGTGCGCTGTTGCTGTAGAAATTCAAACCAATTATCCAGTACTTCCTGGATATCAAAGACATCTTCCTTGGTTATTTGTCTAATTTGACTGAGGGAAACTCCTTTATTATCCGCAGAAGTCAGCACGCGCAGCACCGACAAAGCCACATCAGATAAACCCTTACCTTGCATTTTCTGCCAATGTTGGCTGAATGTTTGCTCATTGTCCCAGTTTTTTAAATTATATTCGGATAGATCGAGAATTTGTGAAGGTGCTTCGATTAACAAGCCAGATTGTTCTGGTTTGAAAGGACGACGGGTGAGGATAAAATAGACCCCATCGGGGAGATATCTGGGAAGATAAAACAAGTTTGTACCTGGGGGTTGATTGTTGGGGTTAATTGCGTCTAAGGCATCAATGGCAATGATTAGGGGTTGTGGTGGCTTATTATGGTCGCTAATTTTTTGCAGTAATAAAGAGAGAAACCAACTTCCTTCGGTTACATTGTCAGGTAGAGGATCTAGAGAAGCTAAATTTCGTGTCTCGACAATTTGGTGACAAATATATTTGAGGAATTCCTCAGCAGTGTTTTTTCCTGCTACTTGGGCATTGTAGTAAATAATATCGGGATTATCTATCGCATACTTAGCAAGGATGGCACTTTTACCGCTACCAGGAGAACCAACAATGGTGAAATAACCACGGTTGTAATTGTGGAGAAAGTTGTTGATGGTGGTGAAGATAAATTCGCAGTTGACAAAATTTTGGCTTTTTTCCCGTATTATTTTTTGGAATTGCCAATGTAATTGAGTTTGGGTGTTCATGATTCTAGCTCAATTCCTGACAAGCGCAGGAAATGTACATTTCCAAATTGGTCACCTGCGATTATTGTTTTGCGATCGGGGGTAATCCCACAGCAAAGTATGCTACTTTCAACTATGGAGGTGACGATAACAGTCCCTGTGGCTATTTCCCAGACTTTAATTGTGCTGTCTCCTGAACCAGAAACCAGATATTGACCATCCCCAGTCACCGCCAGGGCAGTAACCCAGGCTTGATGACCGCTCAGGGTGCGAATTTCCTTTCCTGTAGCTATTTCCCAGACTTTAATTGTGCTGTCTCCTGAACCAGAAACCAGATATTGACCATCCCCAGTCACCGCCAGGGCAGAAACCGAGGCTAGATGACCTCTCAGGGTGCGAATTTCCTTTCCTGTGGCTATTTCCTAGACTTTAATTGTCCTGTCTCGTGAACCAGAAACCAGATATTGACCATCCCCAGTCACCGCCAGGGCAGAAACCGAGGCTAGATGACCTCTCAGGGTGCGAATTAATCCGTTACCAGGAGGAGTTAAACTAGCTGTCAGAGGACGCAAATATTTAATTGGGGTTTGGTCTATTTGTTCTAGTAAGTTTTGAATTGTTATTCGTTTTTTAAAGGGTAATAAACGTCCGATTAATTGTCCTGCTAGTTGTTTTTTATCTTGGTTTAAAATATGTGCCGAAAGTTGCAAAGCTTCTTTGATTAATTTTAAATCTTTTAAGGTTTCGCGATTATCTTCTGGATAGTCTGATAATTGGGTATTCTCAATTAACTTGTAATCTTCAATAAGCGATTGCATCCCAAATAGATGATGATGAATCTTGGCTTCGATCCAATCATAATTACTCAACAACTTGTAGCATTTTTCAATTTGTTTTGCCTCTAACAACCTAGAACACCGATTCAGTAATCAGTTTTTTATATTACAAGACGAAACATTTAATCCAAAAACAAGGGTTTCAGCACTTACTTCCCACCCCAATGTTAAGAAATTTTAAATACTGAATCG
>JASJEI010000305.1 GCA_030064795.1 Pleurocapsa sp. MO_226.B13
GATACCCGAAACCAACAGCACCGTATCCAACGGCAGTGCCATTGTCACTAGTCAAAGTCGTAACAGTGTCGGACGAGATTTAGCAGGTTCGGCTCTAGATGGCTTTGGTTCTTCATTAAGCAACGAACTAGAACAAAGAAACACCCGCAATCAAATTGGCGACGGCGGTACGATTTTTACTCTTTCTCAGAACACCACTGTATACCTAACCAATATTAAACCTCTTAAAATTAATCGTTAGTCATGAACAAATTATTGACCAAACTAATCTTAGCGGGAATAATTACTACATCGGGTTATGCTCCTACTTCAGTTCGGGCCACCGAAGTACCCGTCAAATACGATTTAGTTTCTACCGCCGATGCTGTTAGAGGAGCAATTCCCGTCACCCTCTACTTTGGTAAAATCATTAGCCTCGACTTTACTGAAATTGGTGAATACATCACCTTTATTGTCCCCAGCGATCGCTCCCAATTTGTCTACAATACAGACCTACCTGTCAACTCTGGTGAAGCTCAAAGTGTCTATCTTCTACCCATCAAGAAAATAAACTTCAAAGGAACGTATCAAACATCTCACCCCAATTTAATCGTCAAAACCATAAATAATTCGGGGCAATCCAAACAATATAACTTTATCATCAACTTTAGTTCTGGAGTGATGACCAGTACGGGAATTAAAATTATTCCTTCTACCAAAAAATCCCCAAATGACTCCAACAAAATTAGAGTTTCTGCTGGTCAAACTATTAACGCCGATGATATAGAACGGGGACTGAGAATTGCGATCGTCAAACAGTTTATCGAAGCAGACGACCCCGTAGTCAATAAAGTTCGTAATTTTGTCTTCATGCTGCGTAACGGTAACAGCGTCAATGATGCCATCACCCACACTGGGGTAAATCCCAGCGTAGTAGAATCGTTGGGCGAAATGTATTTAGATGCCGAACTTACTACCAGACTCAAACAAAATCCGATTGTTGTTAAGCCATAAATATGCGTCAATTTAGACAATTCTTCAATCTTGCTTAAGGAAAATAGCGATAAACATCTCGTCGATGAAGCACCCTTGAGAAAGTTACCGTTTCCTTTTGAATAAAAACACCAATCCGATAATCACCAACTCTTATACGGTAGGCATTAACTCGCGCGTTCCCTAGCGCATTAAAAATGCGCGGGGTCGCTCGTCTTTATGTCCCTTAATTTTTTTAAGACTTTTGATTTCGGTGATATTCTGACAGTCGGGAATGGTTTGAAAAACTAAATTTTTAATTTCTAAATAAGTAGGTGTTTTTTTAAGTTTTTTGAGGTCTTTGGTAAAGCTAGGAAGATATTCCGTTTTCATTCTTCTTCAAGTGCTTTTAACGCTTCCTCTCTACTCATAGGCGTTTCGTTAATAGTTGTTTTCATAGCTTGATAGAGTGCCTCATCTTCTAATCCTTCTAACAATTGTTGATAGTCATCGAAGTTGAGAATAACTTGACGAATATTACCTTGAGTATCGGTAATCAGTTCTTGAGCAAAGGGATAATTACTATTATTCATCTTTATTGTCGGGTAATTTTATCGATATTTAGAATTACAGGATAGCGATTCTAATTTCTACTGTGTCTTACCTCTTTTACCATTGTGGTAATTTCTGACCTAGTAGGTTGCTCTTCGTCCATATCCAATTCATCTACTTTTTGCCACAGAGAAGATAGTTTATCTTGAGCGCGAGGCTGGATTTGCTTAAAAATCAACATCGCCACCTCATTCTGTTTTCCATCTGGAAGCTTTTTCAGTTCGGCAATCGCTTTTTCTAATAGTTCGGTCATGGCATTGTCTATGAAATAGCAACTACAATTAGCATAAAACCACGTTAACCAATCTTTGTCATGAAAGGTTATATCAAAGGCAAAACCATTATCTTATTAGAAAGCATACCTGACAACTTAAAGGAAGGCGATCGGGTAGATGTTTCAATTAATCCATTACCCGAAGCGAACTATTCCTTCCCCACATTTGAACTAGGAATAAAAGACGAATATCTCAATCGCGAAAAAATTTATGAATCTCAGGAAAATATTCTTTGATACAAATGTCTTAGTTTATGCTCACGATAAAGACTCTTCTTTTCATACAGATTCCGCATCGTTACTTCAATTAGTTTTTTCTGGTGAGGTTAGAGGAATTATCGCCGAGCAAAATATTATCGAGCTTTATCAGGTTCTCACAAATCCAGTGGCGATGAGGAAAAAGCCTCTAACCCCATTGCAGGCAGCAAATTTAATTTCTCAAACCTACAGAAGCGGAATTTTTGAAATTGTCTATCCCAATAGTTCCACGACTGATAAAGTTTTGCAGCTAGCCATTGATGGTAATGTTACCTCAGCTAAAATATTTGATACTCGTCTGGCAGCTATGATTCTCCATACGGATACAGACTATTTCGCTACCTATAACGTCAAACATTTTAAAGAGATCGAAGGCTTGAATTCTCTTACTCCAGAACAGATTTTGACGAATTTGCCTCAATAACAGCTCTCGCCCTCTCAACTATGCGATCGATGTTTTCCTGACTAATCCAGGTAGACTTCATCGAACCACGAAAGAGATCCACCTCTACCTGCATCTGCTTTAGCTGAGAATTGAGTAGCTGATGAACCATTTCTCCAGCAGCGATCGCCATTTGCGAGTTGATATTGAGGCTTTGCCCGTTTAGTAAAGCTCGTTCCGCGCAGGATAGAGTTTCATTGTCATCGGTTTGTAGCAGCAGTTCGGGATATTGAATGGTTGGTAAAGGTAAAGTGGTACAGGTAGCAGGTTCTAGAATGTAGTCATCTAACTCTACTGAATAGTGATTACCAATAGCTACCTGACCGTAGGTATACTCATTACCACAGTCAATCCACCAGCAGGGTATCTGACTAAATCCGTGAGCTATTAGACCAGAATATTCGACCATCAACTCTTCAATACTTTTTCTGGCAGCAGCATTATCTACACAGCCAATAATTACCGTCGGCGCACTGCGGTCGAGACTAACTGCCGATGCCCGATCTGCGATCGCGCCAATCTTTAGTTTGGGAAACATAGCTTTGTAACGTACAGCTAAAGCCTGGGCTTTGTTGTAGCCTAATTCAGCCTGACAAAAGTTCTGGCGGTAAAGGTTTTTCTCTTCAATGCGATCGAAGTCAATCAGGGTAATCGAGATCTGTTTGTCCGCAGCGTCGAACCAATTGGCTAAACGACAGAGATGAGGTACCAGAAAGCTACCAGTTCCACCACAGCCAACTACATAGATACTAACCGAGGGGTAATTAAAATAGATCGGTTTGGCATTGAGAATCGACAAGTCAGAAAATTCTAACTGTAGATGTTTAGAAAGGGATGACATGGAAACAATAACTGTTGATATTTTGATAAATTCGGTCAGAAGCTATTTCTAAAAATAGTCCGTGGGCGCAGACTCTGCTGGCTATTTCTAGCTGGTTATTACTCCTGCCAATTACCGTACTGATTCTGCAACCATTCTCTTCTCGGTCGTCGGTAGCAGAAAAGAACGCCCTCATAGCTCCGTGACTGTGAATTTCAATAGCAGCTGGTTCGGGATGCTGTTCTAAACTTATGCAGGAAGTGGGAGTACATTCTTGTTCGGGACATATTACCTCCCAAGCAGTACCTCTCCAGTAAAGATAGAATAGCTGTTCTAAATTTGGGTATTGGTTAATGCGATTGATAATAGCTTCAACCTTGTTCTGTGGAACATGTGGAACTATTAGTTCAAAGCTTGGAGATAATTCAGCTAGACCAGGAGTAGTAACCAGACTATGAGCTATGGTTGCGTTAAATTCGGTTCTTTTTACCGAACGAAAAATACCATTTCCAGCCCAAAGATAACCAGGAGGAAGATCTGTAGCTGAATCTGGCTTAACTATGGAATGATTTATTAACACGGCTTGAGAATTCTATTTAATATTTTGCGGTGGTTTGAGCCAGGGCAGCTAAAGTTAAGTTAGTCGAGACTAAATCCCGTTCTGGATAGACTGTGTTTGAGCTTTGAGCTACGTCTTTTAGCTGAGAGACGACATTGTAGGGATGGGCTTGAGATTTATGATTATCGTAATCTTGGTTAAATTTCGATGTGACAAAAGCGTTCCACATCGAACTCGGACTGTCCTTTGGCAAAGCCACATTACCCCAACAAACCTTGCCACGATCGTCAATATTGGGCAAAGGGTAATGATATAAAGTCGAACTAAGATTAAGCTCTCCTTTATAAGCGTAAACCCAAAGTTGGCTTTGGCAGTGTACGATTACCGCCCCAGGCAAGGGGACTCCTAAACAAAAAGACTCAAACTTTAGTAGATAGGTGTTAGGCAGAACCGAACTAATGGTCGTAGTTCTTCCCTCTTTTCTAGAAATGTGATGCAGCCTTACCTGTGGGTGAACGTACCAATCAGACTGAAAATCCGACTGTGAAATAGCCCCAATTAAAGAAGGCAGATCGATTTGTTTGATTAGAGTCTCGCCATTTTCTCGCGCTACAAACAAAACCGAATCCTGCTGCATAATCAGGAACGCCTGAGATTGTTCGATTAGCTGGGAAATCATAATATATGCCTGGTGTGAATCAGCTTCGTTCAAAGTTTATTAGTTCATAGCTATTAGCTATTAGCTTTTAGCCTTTAGCTTCGGTTTAATTGCTATATGCGTAGCGATATCTATGAGGATATGACACAAGCGCGCGATCGCGTATATGGTGGCGCATTCGCGTCGTGTATTAGATAGAGTTTAAGACTGCTCGCTCTATTTGATTTAGAGCTAATAGCTAATAGCTAGGAGCTAATAGCTCAGGCAAAGCCTGTTATTTGGCGGAAGATTTGTGAGATCGCAGGCTGGGCAATACCAGGATTGGCACAAAACCAGTCATCAAAAAAGTGCAGTCTGACTAAAAGGGCTGAGGCTTGCCTGTATTCTTCTTCGAGCCTTAAAACCTCGGTTTCGCTGAGGGTATATTCGTTGTCTCCTTCTATATGACTATCCAGCCACAAATTGCCAGTCATTGCCCAAACGTAACGAACTACATCTGGTAAAATGCTCAGAGGATGACTGTCTGGCAACGGGCTTATTACTCGCTCGATTAAACTCAGTGCATTGTAATCGTAGCCATAGTAGTCAAAACACTCATCGCTAGTCATACGGACAAAATACCATCCAGCACCCTCGCCATAGTAATAATAGTCATAGCTATCAAAACCCGATGGGCAAATTGAGATTTTTCCCAATCCTGTGTAGGGTCTTTCCCTGGTATTTTTATAGTAGTCACGCTCGCAGTCGTAGCAGGGAAAGCAGTGTTCGTTGAGCAGGTCTATCAGCCGAATATCAATTTGTTCCAAGGCATCATCATTTAAAATTAGGTTGGCACCCAGTTGGCAATACTCTTCTGGAAACAAATCTTTGGTTGCTTGAAGCCCGTTATACCTGCGAGATAATTGCCTAGTTCTTTCCAGCAAAGATCTCATATTAAGGGTCGAACTTTTGTCGGGCAATAGTACAGACGAACGATTAAAGAGCGAATTTGCCTTTCTCTATGTGATAGCATTTGCTCAATCGCCTCAAGATCCCATCCTTCATATACTTCTTCCCATTGGGCAATGGTTAGTTCTTCGGTGGGCTGTTGGTTAAAATTTTCAATTCTTAAAGACAAATTATCTTCAGGACAGGCTTTAAGCAATTTAACTAGAGCATTACTGCCTTTAGTGCCTACCCGTTTAATAATTTTAATCGAACCATCTTCTTTTCTTTCTATTTTTCCCCCAGCCATACCAGGAAAACCTACCGATAACAAACTAATGATTTGTTCGTCATCTAGCCCCTCAAGTTTGGCAGCATCGACGGCATAACTTTGCCCTTCGTATTCAATTTTTATAGCGTTTTTATCATTATTTAAAGTCATGGTTAAATTAAACTTTTAGCAAATTTTACTTTTTTAGTTTTCTTGGTAGTTTTAGTGGTTTTATTTTCAATCGGCTTTACTTTACGTTTGCCGTTATCTTTAAGCTTTTGTTTGGTGACTTGACTATTTTTGTCTTTGACATCAAATTCAGACAGCAAGCCCGCAACGGCAAGGTTCAAATCTTCAGGCATCTTGTCATATCTAGCTATTGTCGGAAAAACCCCCTCATACCCAATAGCTAAAGTAAATATTTGCTCCTGGAAATCGAAAACAAAGCTTACTTTTAGCGGATGCTTACACTCTCTTATTAGGTCAGTTAGAGTAGATGTTGGTTCACTCATAACCGTAACGAATTAACATAACTAAATTTTATCCATTTACTGGTAATCGCAACTTTCAAGGCGTAAGCCTTCTTGCTATGGACAAATCAATAGTCGAACAGTGCCGAGAATATTATCCCATGACCTTTTATCCAGATAGTTTATCTGAGATACTATCTAAAGTTAATAGAGTTCGAGAACAAAAGAATCCTATCTTTCATCTCGAACCAATACCTTTAATAATTAAACAAATTCATTACTATAACGATATCAGTTTAAAACAGTTTTACTGTGGATGCTCAACTGCATTTTTATTACTGTTAGCAACTGTTAATATTTTTCTATCAAATAGAATAGCAGCTTTAGCTTTACTGCTGCTAACCGCGATCGCTTTCTTTTGCTATTGCAGCTTACAAAGATATAAAAACAATCTCAGAAAAGAATTAACTATTATCGGAAACAAACTATCATACAGACAATATACAATTAAAAATAAATATAGCATTAATTCAACATCCAAACTATCGACTCTACTATTAGATTCTTTAGCAGAAAGAGAAAATATTTATAACTTTAAAATCGACGATTCGGCAAACAAAGGTCTGTCTGAATCTTATTTTATAAGTTATTTACAAAAATGGTTTGACTATCCTTGGCGTATTATCGAACACTGTCAATTTCAAGGTGAGCGTTATACTCCCACCGCAGATTTTATTCTAATTAATGACGATCTCAAGCTCGGTATCGACTTAGAAATAGACGAACCTTACACCATCAAAGAATCTATGCCCATTCATTTAGTTGAAGATCGCAAATATATTATTAGAGATAAATTCTTTTTGGGGTTGGGCTATATTGTGATTCGCTTTGCTGAATATCAAATTGCTAAGTACCCCGACTATTGCTGTCTGCACATCGTCAGAGTACTAAACCAATTTTTAGATCGAGAGTTGAAAATTAGCGTTCCTCAAGGAACTGAAATTCAGCCTTTAAAGCCTCAAGACTGGAGGGTTAAAACTTGGACATTAAAAGAAGCTAAAATTATGTCGGAACGTAAGATTAGAGATAGTTATTTAGAACCAATAAGAAGCTTTATAAAGGATAGAGAATAAGTTGGTTTTAAAACTTTATTTTGGAAAAAGCTTGTTTGATTCGAGCCAAATCTTCGTGTACCTGTATCCGTCTCATTTCCATATTTTTAGAATAAGCCCTGCTTGGAATACTCGCTTCAGTATCGGAGCCAATTTTTGCAGCTTCATAATTTTGTTGGTATTTTGATTTAGTTCGATTGAGATTGGTACGGGGTTTACAAGGATGGGGGCGAGACTCAATTTTTGATATAGCATCTATCAATCCCAGTCTATCGCCCCAGAGAACTGCTTCATCATTGCAATCTCCCCCCAGGCTCAGATAGTAAAACGACCTATCTTCCTTGGACCATCCATCCATACATATTCCTTCAATCATCCAGGTTTTATATTACAAAAATAACACACATTTTTGAGTAGAGTATTGTTATTTTGCAGTTTGTTAGCTGTAGAGTACTTTGGTTTAACAGGGGTACTATTCCAAACGACAACGACACTGGCTAGGAAACTAATTATTTAGATCGGCTACCTTCTGTCCGAAGAACCTAGAGCCTCCAGTAGTAAATAGCACCGCACTAACTAAAGCTCTTTTTTGAGCCATTTTATCGATGGTGTTTAAAATGTCGGGAGAATAGGCTTTGACGTATTTAGATTCTCGATTGTTACAGTTACCAAATCCATTGCCGACTATTACGTTCGTGTAACTTAGCTGACATTCATAGGCATAGTAAAAGACATTATGCTCGAAGTCCAATCTAGTTTGAGCCAAAGGAATCATACTATAGTTCAAACCAAAGAAACGACAGATTTTCTCTGCCCCAGCTTTAGTCAGAGTAAAAGTATCCCCTTTTCGACTGGGAATCAGCCTACAGTCTATATTTGCTTTAAATCCCGCTAGTAAATTTCGATACTGCTGAAAATAGGTTTCCGTATCGACTGTAGTTGCGCCTAAATGAGCTAGAAGGGGTACGTTTTGACTTTGCTGAGGAATTAGCTGACCTGAATTAGTTGCAGGTGTAAACTGGCTATTACTAAGATATTGTTGGCGATCGATAGGTTGCATTGTTGACAATAATTATGTTCGCGCTTCAAAAACCCGTAAGGGTAACGAAATATTGGTCAATCAATTGCTATTTCTGGAATACTTTCTATATCCAGTAAGGGATCGAATTTTGATTCGGGTTCTGAGACTGGGTTTAAATCTTCACCACGAACGAGCAAAGCAAGTCGTTCGCTTAACTCCTGTTGGCAGATTTGAAAATCATTATCCCCAAACAGCCTTCTAATGAAGTTAATTCGCATATCTTCATTCAAAGGATTGGCAATCAAACTAACAACGGAAATATTTCTGGGTATAGAACTCAACCTTTGAGATAGGAGATAGGCTTGAGCTATGGCTATACAATCGCTCTCAATCCCCGACCAATCAATAATTATAATTTCATTTTCCCTATTAACAGTAAAATCTATGCTCGAACTAATCCAAATACCCTCTAGGGCAATCGCGACTTGATATTCCCAATGTTTGACCCAGCGATTGAGAAACATTTCTGGTAAAAACAAAGAGCTTTCTGTGACCAAACGAGCTAGGTAAGAATTATTTTCCAATATCTTTTCTGGGGCAATCTTTAAACTTATTTGCCTTAAATAAGTTCTTAATTTTGAACTAACTGGCATTCTTTCAACATCTAGATAGAGTTCGTTCAAATCGACAACTCTAATTCCTGTTGCTGGTTGCTTTTCAATCTTAATCATCTACGTTGAAACCTAAAAATACTGCCCCTAGTACTCCCGCCAGGGACAGTATTCGCAGATCGATTCAACATTTAGAGAAACTTTTTAAATTAAGCTCTATTCTTTTACCTTGCTCCAGTCGAATCAACTTAGCGTAATGCTCTAATTCTTCATTTGAAGCAGCAAGAATTTTTTCTTCAACTAAATCTCCGTCAGAATCGGCTGTGGTTTTTTCTACCAATACTAGATCTCGCTGCGAAGATCGATTGCCATCAAACCAGAAAGCATCGCCGATCAAAAACAGGTCCTTGGTACTGCGTGAAAGGGCAACGTAAAGTAAATTCTGTTCCTGTTGTTCCTGCCATTGTTTCTGGTTTTCCCAAATTAAAGGTAATGTTAAAGGCTCGGCTATATATACTCTTTCGCTTTCCATCCCCTTTGCTCTGTGAACAGTTGATAACAAAACCGCCTCATCATCTTCCGAGCCAAATAACTGCCTAATCTTAGAGGCTAATTCTGCTATCGACTCACTCTGAAAATGCTTATAAATCGCCTCTACTGCTTTAATTTGGTCTTTCAACTGTAGCAGTAAAATCGCCCCACTGTCGTTCTGTTCGTAAATAGACTGTTTGAACTTCAAATATATTTGAGCAAACTCAGCAAACTTTTGATATTCAAACCCTGTCTGTTCGGCAATGTCTTCTAAAAGATTCAACAGATCTTGTTGCAGAGAACTGCCGACTAAATTACAGGGAATACCTCTGGTTATCATCTTCAAATGAAGGTCTACTAAGCTGCTGCTACATCTGGCAATCACTAAGTCCCCTGGCGTAATTCGACTATCTTTAGTCTCATCCCATAAATCCCATTCCTGAATAACTTTAATAGTGCCTAAAGGAGCATTTTCTCTCGATACGATAGGAATCTCAGGACAGAGCTTGTTAATTAATTCGATATGAGTTTTAGGACATCGATAGCAGACTGGCAGAGTAAATTCTAGAGCCTGAAGTCTGGTTTGAATATTGCTAAAGCTATCGGTATCCGCCCCACAAAATCCATTGATAGATTGAGCGGGATCGCCGACAAATAGCATTTTGGCTTGGGAATGAGCCAGAGACAATACAAATTCAAGCTGTAAACGGCTCATATCCTGAGCCTCATCAACCATTACTCTTTGAGCATACTTAAATCCTGGGCTTTGGTTTACCTGCCAAACTACAGGCAGCCAAAGCATATCAGTATGGTCGATTCTTGCTCCATTTGCAGCAGAATCCATACCCAGCTTAAATAGATAGTCGATTCTCTGACTAATTTGGGCTAAATGTTGTTTGTTGATATCTAAAGCATAGTGTTCGATCGTCTCAGACAAAGCTTGAGGAGTCAAAGGTGATAGGGTCAACCGAACGAATTCAAACAGTTTCAGGAAATTACTCAGACTGACAGCCTTAGCCTGCTTGGGATTGCTACCGTTAAACCAGTCTAAACTTTTAACTAGATGTCTATACTTTGATTCTTCTACTTCTAAACGTCTCACCCCAAGATATTTTTTCAACACCCGATACCCCGCGCTGTGAACGGTAGAAATCGAGTATTGCCAACGAGAGTCGAGCTTTTTAACTAGGGCAGTCTTATTCTTTTTATTAAAAACCAATACCAGGCAGTCTCGGACATTTACGTTACTCGCCGAAATAGCATCAGCAGCCAGCTTGAGTAGCGTGCTTTTTCCCGAACCAGCTACGGAATTGACCACGGCATCAGAAAAATTAGAATCAGCCTGTAACCAATCAATTACTTGTCTCTGATGAATGCTTGGTTGCATAGAAACCCCACTTTTACTTTTTGCTCTTGTATCCTGCGTAAGCAGTCAAGAAGTTAGTTATTGTGGAGATCGAGCCTAAATTGCCGACTTAAAATGGTACTAAAAGAGCGATCGCGTCTTTGCTACCTTTACTGTTCATTTCCAATTGGTGTTTTTTATGATTCCCAATCCTCAAGAGTCAATCCCTCAATTCGTTTAAACTCCTCAATATTATGAGTTACTAAGATTAGCTCGTTGACTGAGGCAATTGAAGCGATTTGTAAATCCTTGATACCAATCATTTCTCCTTTGGCTGACAACTGAGCATTTAATCTACCAAATACCAACGCGGCAGCATCATCAAAAGGCAAAGATACAAAAAGACTGAGAAATTGCTGCTGTTTTCGGTAAGTGCGGTCGGGGTTTTGGCTTTTGAATGCACCATATGAAAGTTCAGACTTAACAATCGAACAGGCAAACACTTGAGGAGCGATCTACTTCTCTAAATTTTTTTCTAATTGGAAGCGAACGCCCATTGAGATATCTAGCCCAAACATTTGTATCTAGCAGGTACGTCATGCTATTTCTTTCTGATTTTCTTCTTCCACTAAAATAGGGTCGTCTGACAAACAACCGTAAAAACTGTCTACAGTGGAACGAAGCTCTTCCTTATTGGGTTGTTGAGTAGATTGATAAACGACAACTAAATCTAATTCCTGGTTAGCTAATTCTGGAGGTAGCTGTAAGCTCAATTTGCCATCTGCATCGACTTTAGTTTTTAAACTGATAGTATTCATAATTTCATTTACTTGAACTACTTCGATAATTATAGTTTTTCTGCTCACATCGCTTTAAAAACAGCACTCTTTACGAGCTCCTTTAAATGAATGAAAATCAAGACGATCCTGCCTAACACAACTTAAGTTCGAGACAATTGTAAAACCTACTCTCTAGCAAATTCTGAAAATGAACAACTACTTCAAATATTTCTGTAGACCACAATTGTCCTGTTCTTTCTACACCGTAAGTTTGTTGGATATGTTGCAAGTAATCTTCTTTGGTCAGACCCAAAGCAGTAACTAAACCTTTGATTTGAGGTAATACTGCTTTGATATAAGAGTCAGAATCAGTTGTTGTGTGAATTAAAGTATTCAATGGAACTAAATATTTTTCTTTCGTTTTAACGTCAATCGGTCTTACATAGACCATAATTTGCCGATTATCATCACTCAAAGAAGAAGAATGATAATCGGTTAAGATTTTTACTTTCGTCCCAGGCTTGAGGCTAACTAGCTCATCATCACGACGATTGAGTGCCGAACGAGAACTAAGCTCTACTCCATGATAAAAATAACAATTCTTTCTTCTGGCTTTACGAATCTCTTTAAGCTTAGTTTCTGAAGTTTTAATTTCAGTCACCAACAAATTTTCAAACTGCTGCTTAATCTTTTGCTTCGTAACTTCTAAACTAAGTACAAATACTCTATACACTAAATATGGGGCAGCCTCTACAAAACACTTCATAAATGTGCGATCGCTTTGAATAAATTCTTGTGAGGCTTGTGTTTCAGCTATTTTTCCAGACTCGTTTTTACAAGTACTACAAGTTATCAGTGCGATCGCTTTTTGTGAAGCTTGATTGGCCTGATTTTTAGATTGTTGCTTTTCTGTAATATGTTTTTTGGAGTTTATAAGTAGTTCGATTGTGACAAATATTTTTTGGGCGATCGCTTTGACACATCCTATTGCTAATTTAAAACTGAAACCTGGCTGTTTTTTAGTTTCTGTTTCCTGAGTATATTTAGGATGCCACAGCAAGCGATATTTAGGTTTACTAAGGGTGTTACGGCTAAATTTGGTACCAAACCCAGATAGGCACTTTTCATTGATGAAATCTAGGCGTTTAAGTACCGCTTTGGGCATAGTGTTCAAAGGGTGTTCGGTCAAAATAGTTTTTAACCTAGACATGGTGTCATCACTGCGCTTTTGGTTGACCCGTCCCCATCTACCCTTATGGACATTGGTTACAATAGGTTCGACCCCCGATAGTTGCTCTTGCTCTGTCCATAATTCGGTAAAGTTTTGCGTTCTTTGGGGATTACTCGCCCAGATACTCCAATAATTAATAGCCGAAGTCGCCCATTCAAAAGCCCGTTTTTCAATCTCATCTTGATGACCGCAGTGGTCTATATATCCTGATAGCTCGATAACCCGTTCGTGAATAAATTTAGCTAAATCTGGCACGGTATCCAAGCCGTAAAATACTCTACCTAAGTTAGCCAAGTTTTTCAGAATGTCGTTGGTCTGTCCAGAACTAGTAAATCCGAACTTTAAGCTATACTCAAGATCTTTTTGCCATTGAGTACGACTTTGCTTATTAAACGCGAAATTACAGTACCAATCGCGAGCCGTATTGCAGCATTCTACAAGTAGCTCGAAGTCTTGGCGATCTACTGAGCTATTCATCAACTCGACAAACTCTGCTGCACCTCCTGGAAGTGGTTCAAAGGTTTTAGGATCTAGTAAGGTTGCCCCCGAACCTGGCTGCATGGGTACTCGCAGACCATTAAACAGCGAAAACCCCTCGCCTTTTTTCTTGTATCTTTTAGTGTTGGGAAATATTTCTAGCTGCCCAGCCTTGATTTCAAAACAGTTTTCGCTTAAAACTCTAAATAACGCGCAGGCAAGATCGAAGCTGTTTACCTCTTCTGGCAAAAAGAAAAATAGGTGTACCCCTCTGTTACTGCTAGAGCGAATTAAGATAGTTTGCTTGATGCCGATTTTTCTTAAAGTTTTAAGTAGTTTACGGTAACGCTTGGGATTAACCAAAGGATTATTATGACTGTTTTTGTCTAAATCCAGGCAGCCAAATTTGGTCTGTCCGCCAAAACGCAAGCCCAAGCTAATCTTTGGATCTTGCCAGTAGCTCTCAAAATTTCTGGGATTTAGTATGTATCTAGTTTCGGTGTACCAGCTTTCACCCTCTCTTTTAAGAATAAAATCCCAGTGGTGACTGAAGAATTTTAATAGTTTGGTGACAACAGGCGAAATAGGTAATAGTCTGGAATGGTTAATTTTAGGTGGTTTTACAGTTGGCATAGTCTCTCTGTCGAGAGCCAGCCCCTTGTCAAATCGGTCTTATAACTGCTAGGATCGTCTATATCAAAGATACAAAATTATCCAGGTGCTCAACCAGATATTTGTAATCTACGTATGGCAACATACATTTTCACTCTCGTTTATACCTGCAAGTATAAACATCAAGGGTGAAGTTGAGATAGATGGTTCCTCTTCGGTGGTAAGGCTAATCTGAAGGGAGCCGTCTCAATATTTTTAAAATTTAATAATGGTTAGCGACTCTAACGGAAGATATCTTTACAAGCGTCTCCGTGGCTCTATCGCGCCAAAACTTGAGTTGCTGTGGCTTGTTGTTTGATTTATGGTTTAACATTTTTACAAGTGCAGTTTTTTGATTGAGGTGTATCATGGGGCATTGGTTTTAGCCAAAACCATTTTGTTGCTTACTTGTTACCGAGTATTTTTGTCGTTCCTAGATAAATATTGTCAAACGATGTCTTAATAAAAATAATCAATATCAACTTAGCAACAAATCTACTATAGAAATACAAGATTGGCTTTACAGCCGAACAAATCGTAATATTTGTTAAAAAAAATCCATATGGGCAGCAAGATTGTAGAACAGTATCCAACTCATGTAGAAGCTCTTAGCAAGACAAGGAAAGTCGTAGGACTAACTTACGAAGAGCTAGCGTCCTTAGCCGAAACAACTAGAACCAACCTCAGTAATACTATAGGTAAAAATCCCTCTTATTTACCCTCTCTTGCCCTAATCGAAAGAATTTTGGCGGCGTTTGAAGCGACCAAACCAGGCGCAAGGCTATATTACAGTTTAATCCTGTCTAATTATTCACCAGAAGAAGCAGAAAAAATATCCTTTGGGACGGATGATACCATACCAAAGCTTGACTTAAAAGAGGCAGCAAGTCTCAAGCAAGAATCGCAAATACGACAGCTAATTGTTTCGCTGCTCGATAAAATCGACCTACGAAAGCTAATTTTAGATGACTTAGATTCTAAGACAGCAATTCTAATGTTGGTTTCCTGTCTTGATAAGAAAAACTTTTTCGATAATTTAAAAAAGCACCGCGTTGCCTATCAAATAGCTGAAAAACTAGTCTATTGTGGATTCGATCTAGGAGCCAGACCTTTTCAGATCGGCAGAAACATAGATCCAGAAAGGGTTGCAGGAATAATGAAGGGTTTTAGCCCCAGAATTGTCTCAAAGGAACAAAAAAAGCCAAACAAGCAGTCCCAGGCTGAAGCCTCCCCAGAAAAATTAGAATTGATTGGCTAGCACTCTTGGCATTTGCTGAAGATTTGAACTATACTGGCGGATCTCATACAGATAGTACATAAGTTCCAGATGTTTGAACTCGTCTTCTGTGTCCATTTAATTACTGATAAACCAGTCACAGCAAATGATTCGGGATGATATTTTTAGATTGATAGCTAGTTTAGATGACAAGTCAATAGACTACTTATGGCTATTATTGCGATGCGACGAAAACGATAAATTGCCAATTAGTAAACATTTCTCCCCTAAAATAAAAGCTATAATTTACCAAACCAACAGATTAAACCGAAAAGAACTCAAACAGTTCAAGCTTTTATTTTTGGCTGCTTGTCTTGGTATACAAAAGCAGCCTATAAATCGCGAAAAATCTCTAGATATATTAGCAATACTCGTTAGAGAAGCCGATAGCATTAACGAAATTATTCAGCCAAAAAATTATTTATTGGATTCAGCTACCGATTTTATGACAGAGGCTATTAAAAGAGGTCTAATGTCGAATACGCAGCTTGAGACATTAATGAATGCTTTGGCAGATAATATCTCCTACAGTTGAACCTCCAGAAGAAAATTAAAATTAATTGTTTTAATAAAACTTTAAGTCAGAGCAATAGCCTAACTTAAATAAATTATAAAAACTAATTTAGATATTCATCTTCAAGCAACTGAAGTAACCTTTCCTCAATTGAATTAAGAGTTGAGCGATTCAGCTTTTCTAATCCACGTAATACCCACATGGCGGCTTCATCTAAGTCTCCTACTTCAGCAAGAGCCGTCATTCTTTCTCCTAAGTCCAGCATTTGTTCTGATTCTGCTGGGGTAAACTTCATTTGTTGTAAGTCTTCTACTGAAACTACATACTGACTGTCCCAGGTATCCACTACACATTTATCTTTTCTAACTTCTGATATTACACACCAACAATTTTGCTTTCCTTTAATCCCTGAAGATATGCGGCATATTTGACCCTCGGTAAAAGGATTAACAGGCGGATATTTTTGATTCAGATAAGTTTTGACTGCCGTTTTTACCATTGAATAGGAAGGCACTTTACCCAAAGCAATATCTACTGCCATCACCCAAACTTCACCCGCTTCAATTGGGCTTAAATGAGCTTGAAAAATTGGTCTTAACTGCTTTTGTTTATTCGGTAATGCCTCATTTAGACCCTGGGTCTTTAAATATTCTACTATCTGATAGTAAGTCTCGGCAGCGATCATACAACGCTCGATATAAAGCATCGAAAATCCAAAAACTTCATCGCAATAAGATTCAAAATTATCATAGGAATCGCGATACAGTTTCAATCGCTTAATCGTCCGCAGTGCCTGACCTCGCAGCACAAAACCAGTTAAGACTTGTTGCTCTAATTTATCCCTTAACTGTTGTTCTTGTGGTGATAAAACATACAACCTGCAATATGTCCTTACCCAAGCTAATTACTCACTAATTCTACAACTTTTAGTGTAAATAACTTACCTTCTACGTAGTAAACTTTTTACAGGGGATTTATCGTTTTGGTTTTGGGTAAGGGGGAAAGGGTAAGGGGAAAAGGGATGGCAATTAGACGATCGAACAAAGATAGTAGATTAGAGCATAGCGATCGCCGTTCTCTTGCTACGGTTTCTACTTTACCTACTGTCAAAGCGATGTGCGACTGTTTTGACAGATATCTTAACCTAACTATTGCCGATGGTCATGCCAGTAACGATACAGTTAAAACTTATAGCAGTCGGGTTCATCAATTTCTTAGTTGGTGCAGGGAGCGAGAACTTTATCCTGCATTGGTTACAAAGGATAATATTCAAGAATACCGCAAACACTTGGTTGATGGTGAAAAAACTTCTCCGACGATTCGTTTGTCTTTACTGGCTATCAAGCATTTTTACACAGCTTGTTTGGCTCAGAAGTTGGTCAAGGGTAATCCTGTTATTGGGGTGAAAGCACCAAGAGAAAGGCGTGAAGTTGGTAGCACGATTAATTATTTATCTCTTGAAGAGTTACAGCAGATATTCGATCGCATCGCGCCTACCTTAAAAATTCGCGGAGATAAAACTGCCAAAGTACAGGTTTTGCGCGATCGCATCTTATTAGGCTGTATGGCTTTACAAGGATGCCGTAGCATTGAAATGTACCGAGCAAACTTAGGAGATGTTAGCGAATCCTACGGTCAACATTTTCTCAAGCTAGATGGAAAAAATAGCATCCGAACTGTCGTTTTAAGATCCGATTTGGGAGAAGAAATAACTCGGTATCGACAAGCTCGTGTAAAAAGTGGAGAAAAGGTAAATGCTGGTTCTCCTTTTTTCATCTCTTTATCAAATCGTCGTTACGGTCAAAGACTATCCAGAAGAGGAATTAGTTTTATTGTCGATAGTTATTTGTCTGAGTGCGGTCTAAAACATAGCGATCTAGAGCGCAGTCTTTCTCCGCATAGTCTACGTCACACCGCAGGTACTTTGAGTCTCCAGAATGGTTCTTCTTTGCGAGAGGTTCAGGATTTTTTGGGACATAGCGACCCTAAGACCACTGCTGTCTATACTCATGTTCTTAGCTCTCAAGATAATAATCCTGCCACAAAAATTGATATCAGTTTTTAGCAGTTTGCAGAACAAAATTGTACTTGGGGTTTGAGTAGGTGCGATTCGTTGACGTAAATAACCGCTTTTTTAGCTCTCATTATATTTACTCACAAAATCTTTCGTTCTTACTATTTTTAGTCGCTAGCGATTACCTGATTCTTGGATCGCCAAAAGCGTGCAAGACCCGATAAATGCCGTAATTTTTCAGAGCTATTTGTCCCTACTGTTAGCCTGCTTAAGTTAGTTGGAAAAATATTAAATTGTCATGGCGACCTGTTACTATTGGATCGCCGTCATGAACAGTGAAAAGGTCAGGTTAGCTGCCTGGTGGTACTAAAATCTTCTGGACGGGTAATAAACATCGCAACCCCTTTTTCGTAATACGCAGATTCATTAATAAAAATGGGATATACAACTGAATCATTTTCATATACAATCTCCTGACCATCAAACGTTAAAAACATCGGTTCTCCAGGATTCAGAGCTTGATAATCTCGAAATTGTAGCTGAGGATGAATCATGGCTTGAATTTCTCCAGCCTCATTCCTGGGGTAATCTATCGTGCCAATGCTTTCGTAAACCACGAGTGGATCTCTTACTTGAGGCGGCACACCTTGGTTATAGGCTTGCACATAATCAAGAATTGTGTGAATAAGTTTTTCAGTCTGCTGGAATAAATTGGCATCTAATATTCCTTGGGCAACAGCACCAACTTCAATTGTGCAACCAAATTCACAAATCGAGTCTAGATAAGAATCGTCTTGAGTTTTGGGTGCTGAGTAAAGTACCTTGATGTTTGGATTTACATCACAAAGATAGGCTGCTAGTTGTAAGTTAAATAGTTTCTTGCTTGCCAGAATAATTGTTAATCCCATGTTAGATGTTGTGCTGTGTAAATCAACAACTAGATCGGCTGGTCGATTGCCTCCAGTCCCAAAGGTTTGGTGTATCACTTTAGCTCTCTGTGCTTCGTAACTTGACAGTTTGAGATTGTTCAAACAGGAGCTTTGAAAACAACGATTTAGATCGGTGTCAACATATCGTTTCCCAATTTCATATGCTTTCTCGTTGGCTAGTAAAGTACAAGTCTCAAAGCTTTCCCTCTGGATTAACTGAGGCTCACGTTCAAATTTTTTAACCAGGTAAATTCCTGTAAGCTCATTGCCGTGTGTCCCCCCGACAATAAGAGTTCGCTTAATGTTCATAGTTGTAAAAATAAGAGGGACTAAGAGGGACGCTGAGGTTTCCTCAGCTTGTCCAATCGACTTGTTAAGTTCATTAGTTCTATTATAAGATTGCAGTTTAAATATACTACAAGCTGGTCTCAAGTTTTTGCAACAAAACCAGAATTTTTAAACTTTTTGCGACAGAACCCGATTTCCGAAGAATCGAGATCGCTTTATGATTGGTGAAATGCTTCTTGTTCTTGACAGTCGGCGCATAAACCAAAAAATTCTAAAGTATGATAGTAAACCTTAAATTCCTGAGATTGAGACCAACGATCTAATTTACCGTTTATCGGACAACTATCGATAACAATCGAACGCTGACAGTGAAGACAGTTGAAGTGATGTTGCTGATGTAACGAAGTAACACTATACAAAGATTTACCTTTGATACTAATTCGTTCTTGGATTGAGCCTTGTTTGTGAAGACTTTTTAATGCACGATAAACTGTTGCTAATCCGATCTTTTTGCCTTGACGTTGTAATTCTAAATACAAATCTTGAGCATCAATTTCTCTTTGAAGTTGTTTGAGGAAATCATAAACAGTTTTGTGACTGCTGGGTTGTCGAATTGACATAAAGCTAACGTCCGTAAATTGAAATGGGCGAACACAAATACAAGAGATCTCTTGTGGAAACTGTTGATGGAGCTAGAGACTGACTAAGCTACGCTTTGTATCTTCTTCAGTCAGAAATAAAGAGATGAGCTTAATACCCATCTCTAACAATGACACGCACATCAATTAACGCAACCCAGGATTGTGGCGAATTAAACTCATAAACTCCTGACGGGTTTTAGCATCATCGGCAAACACACCCCTAACCGCACTGGTAGAAGTCCAAGAACCAGGTTTTTGCACTCCCCGCATCACCATACACATATGGCTGGCTTCTACTACTACCGCTACACCTTTAGGTTGTAATAATCCTTGGAGTGCATCGGCGATTTGAGCGGTTAATCTTTCCTGTACCTGCAAACGTCGTCCGTACATTTCACAAATACGAGCAATTTTGGACAGTCCGATTACCTTACCATCGGGAATATAAGCTAGGTGAGCGCGACCTAAAATGGGCAAGATATGGTGTTCGCAAGAGCTAAATAAGTCAATATCCCGAACTAAGACCATTTCATTAGCATCTTCGTGAAATACTGCTCCATTGAGCAATTCGTCTAAGGATTGATGATAGCCAGAAGTCAGAAACTTTAAGGCTTTG
>JASJEI010000306.1 GCA_030064795.1 Pleurocapsa sp. MO_226.B13
CTAGAAAGATAGCAAATTATTTTTTATTAATTAAAATTCTTCAAATCCCTACTATGTTTAGTTTTTGAATTTTGAATTTTGAATTTTGAATTAAAACTAAGTCTCCAATGACTTTTGAGAACTGGTATCATCCAGACGGCTGAAATGTCGGAGGTCACCTCCGACATCGCGTCCTCAATTTCATATCCTCTTATTGTTCGCAATGCTGTATGGAAATATTGAAAATATGATTGATATTTAGCCAGCTTTTTCGGAAATCTATAACTAGATATTATATTTCTGACTTATCTGACACAGTTTTTGATTTTTATCAAAGAATACGTGGCTGGCGATCGCTTCAGTGACACGATCTACGGTTGCATCATCGTGACTGGCAAGAGATATTCCCTTTTCCCGAGTCATTTTTACCAAAGCCTGACGGTTTTCTACTGCGTGTTTGCGTTGACTTTCTAGACGCATCTGAATAAACTCGTCCATCTTAGCTTCTGGTACACCATGTTTGCCCTGATAGTACTCCTTGTAGTTTCCTTCTCCATTTTGACCTTGAGATACTATTTCTGGCTGAATATCGGCAATGATGCCATCTTCAACTACTAATGTGCCTAATATTTCTTCTGTAGGTAAAATTAGGCGATAGTTTGTATATATTTGTGATTGCATTCTTAGGAGTTTTGTCTATATTAACTTTTGGTATCGGGAAAATTATGGCAGGGAATGGTTAGGAAATATGTGGATTGAATGTCGAGTAAGAGATGGGATGTTTAGGGGTCAAAAGGCTAAAGCCTTTACTATGGCACGTTATACTAGCCAGTTTCTTAATTTGGCTGAGACGGTGTCTATGAGGCTAGTAGCGAAAATGAGAATGATTAAAATGGCGCAAACCTTGCCATAATCAAAAGATTGAAAGCTTTGGTAGAGAGAAACGCCGATTCCTCCTGCACCCACAATACCCAATACCGAAGCCGATCGCACGTTGGATTCAAAACGATATAAGGTAAAGGAAGTCCATAACGGGATTACTTGGGGAATAATACCAAAGATAACTTCTTGGATTTTACTTGCCCCTGTCGCCCTGACTCCTTCCACTTGTCCAGGTTCGATCGCCTCTACTGCTTCGGAAAAGAGTTTACCCAATGCCCCCGTAGTATGGACAAACAATGCCATTACCCCCGCAAAAGGACCCAAACCCACTGCAACGACAAACACCAAAGCAAAGACAATTTCATTAATTGCCCGCATCGCATCCAAAAGTCTGCGGGTAGGTTGGACGATCCAGACAGGACAGACATTTTCTGAGGCTAAGACAGATAGAGGAACAGCAGCTACAGCAGCTAGTAATGTCCCCCAGACACCCATCGAAACAGTAATTAATGTATCTTCTAAATAAGTTTTCCAGAAAGAAAAGTCGGGGGGAAAATAGGATCGAACGTATTCAACCATATTCCCTCCCCGTTGTAGAAGTAGAGGAAAATTTAGTTCGCTTTGTTGGTAGGAGAAAATTAGAATAGCGATCGCTGCAACCAAAAAGAATATTTTTCCGTTAGTTACTCGCTTATCTTCTTTTGCTAACATCTGCATTACTTCATCAGATACAGACTTATGAGAAATTGATCTGTTTGGCGATCGCATAATTTGATTGAAATTTATTTTAGTTAACAAAGACCTCAAAGAATTGTTCTCTATCCATTGTCCTGACTAAATTACGTTCGTAGTGATAGCTTTAGCTATTATTATTGACGCTTTTTTAAATTACTGACCCTAAAGGGTTAGAGCTTTGCGGGAGCTTGCATCCCGCAACTACATGCGGGCTAGCCCTTTGTCTAACTTCGTCAACTACGAACCTTATTTAATCGCTTCTAATTGCTGGTTCAATTCTGCAATTTGTTTGTCTTTTTCTGCTTGGGAAATACTTTCATTCGATTGAATTGCTAAGATCTTCTCGCCAATATCTAGTTCGCGGATGGGATTCCAGACATTATCGGTAGCGGGGTCGAAACCTTGCCACTCTAGAGGTGCGAGTACGGTTTCGTCTTTATAGTTATAGAAGAAATCTTTAACTTTGGTTTTTACTTCTTCGGGTAAATCGGCACGCCAGGCGATCGGATCGCTAGGAATTAACACCGATGTCCAAACTACCTCGATGTTTTCTCTGGCTTGAGGATTGGTTTTTTCCAGACGGCTAAGAGATTCGCTGTTATTAGTCGCTACGTCTACTTGATTGTTAGCGACAGCCAAAGCAGTTGCTTCGTGGTTTCCTGAAAATACTAAACGTTTGAAAGCTTCTTTGGGGTTAACGCTATTTTGAGCAAAGACGTAATAACTGGGGACTAAATAACCAGAAGTCGAGTTAGTTTCGTTAAAAGCAAAAGTTAGATCGGGTGCGTTTTGAATTACAAACTTATCCCCTCCCAATTGTTTGGCTTCGGATAATTTGGGATGGTTTTTATTCATAATTAAATGGGAATAATAACCTTTTGTACCATCCGCATTTACAGTTTGGGCAAATACTTCCGCATCGGCAATTTTATTCGCTTCGATATAAGACTTACCCCCCAACCAGGCTAGCTGTACCTGTCCAAAACGCATTGCTTCAATTACCCCTGCATATTGGGTAGCATAAAAAGCTTTAACGGGCATTCCCAATTGTTCCGACATGGCAGAAATAAAAGGTTCCCAGATTGGTTTTTGATTTGCCTGAGATTCAGTAGAAATAATCCCAAAGTTAATCTCTTTAATATCCTGTGCTGTCGCCGAGTTAGATAAGATTTTGGTTGCTGCTAATGAACAAGCAAATATAGAAGTAGTTTTAATAAAAGATCGTCTTTTCATAGTTTTTTAGTTATTAGTTGGTAGAGGTCGTTCCATGGAACGACCGTACAGTTGTTAGTTGTTACTTATTACTTAAAAGCTCCCCATGTCCCCGCAGTACCAGTTCTTCTACTGCCGAACCGTAGATACTGGTAAGCTTGTTATCGTCTAAGCGATCTACCGCACCGTCAAACATAACTCGTCCATCCCGCAGGGCGATCGCTCTGGGGAAATAGTTCCGCACCATTTGTACTTGATGCAAGGAAGTAACTAGGGTAATGCCTTCACGGTTTAACTGACACAGTAATTCCATTACCTTTCTGGCTGATTCTGGATCGAGAGAGGCTATGGGTTCGTCTGCTAAAATAATCTTCGCTCCCTGTACTAAACAACGAGCGATCGCCACCCTTTGTTGTTGTCCTCCAGAGAGAGTAGAAGCACGTTGATAGGCTTGTTCTAAAATGCCAACTCGTTCTAAGGCAGATAAAGCCTGGGCTTTTTCCCATTGTTTGAATTGACGAAACAGCGATCGCGATAGGGAAACTGTTGATAAATTGCCGATCAGCACATTTTCTAAGACGGTAAGTCTGCTAACCAAATTAAACTGCTGAAAAATGAAGCCAATCTGACTCCGCAAACGGCGAATTCGCGAATGGCTTTGACCGTTGTGTTGCAAGGGAGAATCAAATATTTTGACTATTCCCCCGTCAGCAATATGCAGACCATTGATATTACGTAACAAAGTTGATTTACCCGAACCAGAAGCACCAACTAGAGCGAGCATTTCGCCTTCATTAGCTATAAAACTAACTTGATCTAAAGCTAGTTTGCTTTTAAAACTTTTACTTAAATCTTTGACCTCAATTGCTGTAGTAGTCAAACCCAATTCCTAGAATCTATACTAAAGGAATAGTTTGCAAGATTTTATTTAAGCTAAGGATAGTATTTCTTTATCTTTTGGTTAAAAGTTATCAGGATCTATAAAGATGGGTCGAAACAATAGATAGAGCAGTACCTTTTTTTATTAACTTCAAGATAAATTAAGTTTAATTTTTTCTTAATAGATAACTGCTTAGACTAAACAATAAACTAAGCAATGCGATCGGTAAATAACTAATGAATCAAAAACTTGACGATCTTCTAGAAATTGTAGTCAGCAGAGGCAATGAACAATATGGCATGGAAGCGGTTAGCCAATTAGAACACGCTTTACAATGTGCGATTTTGGCAGAACAAGCTAATGCCACCCCAGAATTAATTATTGCTTCACTGTTACACGATTTTGGTCATTTAGTTCATAACTTAGGAGAAGATGCAGCCGAAAAAGGCATCGATGACCGTCATGAATATCGAGCATTAGGTTATCTAAATAAAATATTTTCTCCCGCCGTAACCGAACCAATTAGAATGCACGTTAATGCGAAAAGATATCTCTGTGCGGTGGATGATAATTATTGGGATTCTTTATCGCCCGCATCTAAAACCAGTCTAGAGTTGCAAGGGGGTATATATTCGCAAATAGAAGCACGAGAGTTTATCAGTCAACCCTACGCTAAAGATGCAGTGAAATTAAGAATCTGGGACGATTTGGCAAAAGTAAAAGATTTGGATACTCCTGGGTTAGATTATTTTGTTACAAGGATGGAAGAATTGACAATTGATTCTCATTCTTTAGGCTTTGAACAACACGGTTGGAGTTTTCGCTATCAACTAACTTTAATTAATAATGAATAATAACTCTCTCGTACACAACTTACTCCTAACTTTCTCGTCGTGAAAAATACCAATCAACGCACAGCCTTGTTGTTTCTTTTCTTCCAATAACTCAACAACAACCTGACGATTTTTAGCATCCAAAGCCGATGTTGGTTCGTCTAATAAAAAGATGGGATAATCAACAGCTAAAGCGCGAGCAATATTGACTCTTTGTTTTTCTCCACCAGAAAAAGTAGTAGGAGATAATCGCCACAGTCTTTCTGGTAAATTTAATAAACTAAAAAGTTCTTTAATTTTGCTATAAGCCGTATCAATACCTATCCCTAATTCTAATAAAGGTTCGGCTGCCACATCTAAAGCAGACACACGAGGAATAACTCGCAAAAACTGACTGACATAGCCAATAGTTTTTTGTCTGACTTCTATTACTTGGTGGGGTTTTAACTGTGCTAAATCTACCCAATGGTTATTGTATTTTACCCAAATTTCACCAGCATTAATTCCATAGTTACCATATAAAGCCTTCATCAAAGTAGATTTACCCGAACCCGATACCCCAGTCAAAGCAACACATTCCCCTACTTTGACTTCCAAACTGATATTTTCTAATACTGATAAGATGATTCCTCCCTGATTGTGTAAGGTGAAGCTTTTACACACTTCCAAAGCGTATAAGAGAGTATCAGCAGAAACTTCGGTTGGAGGTTTTTTGATCGATAGAGAAGTAGTCATAGGGTGATGTTGCGATCGCCTTGAAAATACAGATACCCAATAATCCCATTATCAATTTAACAGCAGGTTAATTTTATAGTCGCAGTACAATAAAGTAATTAATTCATGGATAGAACAATGTTTGCTGCAACTAGGAGAAAATTTACTATCGAAGAATATCATCAACTGGTAGATTTAGGGTTTTTTACCGAAAACGATAGAATCGAGTTGATTAGAGGGGAAATTATCGAAATGGCACCCAAAAGAACGCCTCATTCAGTTTGTAATTCTTTATTATGGAAACAACTTTACAATTTGATTGAAGAACAAGCAGAAATAAGAGTTCAAGAACCGATTGTACTTCCTTCTAACAGCGAACCAGAACCCGATGTAGTTATTGCCAGGAAAAAAGACGATAATTACCTTTCCGCTCATCCTACAGCAGCAGACATTATTTTAGTAATTGAAATATCAGATTCTACCCTCAAATACGACCGCGAAACTAAATTACCTCTTTATGCAGAAGCAGGAATAAATCATTACTGGATTGTCAATTTGGTCGATAATCATTTAGAAGTTTACACTAATCCTTTTGTCGATAATCAAAACAATTTTGGATATAAAAGTAAAAGTATATTTTTAATAAATGAAAATATAGCAATACCAAAGTTTAATGATGTGGTTTTAGAATTAGCCAATATATTTCCAAGGAAATAAAATCGTAATTTGATAATCAATTAGTTAGTAAAAATTAATGATAATGAAAACTTTATTTGTACGGCTATAATTGTCTATTATCAATTGTTAATTAAAACCGAACTAACTAACTGCTGCGTATAGGGATGTTGCGGATCGTCTAGCACGCGATCGGTCAAACCAGATTCAACTATTTGCCCATCTTTCATTACTAATAAACGATGTGCTAATAACCTTACAACGCCAATATCATGAGTAACTAAAATAACACTAAGATTGAGATTTCTAACAAGCGATCGTAATAAATCTAATAACCTCGCCTGTACTGACACATCCAATCCGCCTGTAGGTTCATCCATAAAGATTAAACGGGGTTTGGTAACTAAAACTCTAGCCAATTGCAAGCGTTGTTGCATCCCTCCCGAAAAAGTATGAGGAAAAGCATCAATTCTCTTAGTATCTATCTCTACTTGTTCCAACCAATATTTAGCTTCTTCTCGAATATTTCCATAATGGCGATTTCCCACATTTAATAATCTTTCTGCTATATTTGCTCCTGCGGTGACGTTCATTCTTAAGCCATCGCGAGGATTTTGCTGCACAAATCCCCATTCAGTTTTAGTTAGTTTACGGTGTTGAGGTTCTGGTAATTGTTTAATATTTAAAATCTCATTTTTACTGTTGGTGTAAGTAACTTCTCCTACATTAATATCTAAGTTGCTACCAATACAATTCAATAAAGTTGATTTTCCCGATCCAGATTCACCAACAATACCCAATACTTGCCCAGGATAGAGATCGAAATTGATGTTATTACAAGCTTTAAGATCGCCATAGATTTTAGTTAAATTGTTAATATTTAACAATGGTTTCATTTTTTATAATTAATAATTAATTACTTATTATTCATTGAACAAAAGTCAGTATCAGAACAAATCCACATTCTTCCTCCTTCATTATTAATCAGTACCTCATCTAAATAACTTTCAGTCGAACCGCAGAACTCACAAGCTTTATCTTTCCACTTCTCTACAGTAAAAGGATAATCTTCAAAATCCAAACTTTTTACTTTGGTATATGGTGGAACGGCATAAATTCTCTTTTCTCTTCCCGCACCGAATAATTGTAAAGCAGGATTGTTGTTCATCTTTGGATTATCAAATCGAGGAATCGGGCTGGGTTTCATTAAATATCTTTCATTAACCATGACGGGATAATCATAAGCAGTTGCTATATGCCCGAAGTTAGTAATATCTTCATACAATTTGACGTACATCGAGCCATATTCTTCTAAAGCGTGCATCTTTGCGGCCTCAGTTCTTGATGGTTCGATAACAAATAGAGGTTCGGGCATGGGAACTTGATAAACTATAGTTTGTCCTTCGGTTAAAGGTATTTCTGGAATGCGATGACGAGTTTGAATTAAAGTTGCTTCGCTGGTTTTTTTGGTGGTATTAACACCACAAACTTTCTTAAAAAATCGCCTAATATTTACTGCGTTAGTTGTATCATCTGCACCCTGATCGATTACTTTTAAAGTATCTTCTTTACCAATTACACTCGCTGTTACTTGAATTCCCCCTGTTCCCCAACCATAAGACATCGGCATTTCGCGAGAAGCAAAGGGTATTTGATGTCCTGGTATAGCGACAGCTTTTAAAATAGCGCGACGGATCGATCGCTTGGTTTGTTCGTCGAGATAGGCGAAGTTAAATCCTTCTTCTGTATTTTTTGGATTTTGAGACATGTGTTAGAGAATTAATAATTAGTAATTAATAATGAATAATTATTTTCTACATGTAAAAAGTCATTTCCTCATAAGGATGTTCTTTCACTGCTTCCAGGCGAGTTTTCCAATTACCGACATGGAGTTCTAATTTGTGATTATCTGGATCGAAGATATATAAAGAATCTCCTTCGCTGGTATTTTCTTGCCATAGTTTTAGGTTTAGTTGCTGGATATTTTGGCGATAGTAGTCTAAATCTGTCTGAGAAACGCTAAAGGCATAATGAGTGTAGTCCGATCTTACTACGGGAAAGTGATTTGGATTAAAAGATAAAGTAAACCAAAGATCGCCAGCCAAAAAATATGCACCTCGTTTCCATTTTGCTAGAGGTTGAAAGTTCAGCTTTTGAGTATAGAAATCGAAAGAGACTTCTAAATTACTGACTGATAAGTTTAAATGGTTTAATCCTGCTATTTTTATCATTTATTTTTTGAACCAAAATTCGATTATGGAAGTATCTCGATGAAATCTAGCTGCATGAACTTTATTGGGTGGAAGATGATACCACTCACCGGTATCAAATATCTTTTCCTGGCTATCGACAATTAAAATTAATTGTCCTTGGCTAACAACTCTATAATTATCAGTATCGTGATGATGTTCTTCTAAAGTGGTATTAGCAGGATAGCTGGCAAAATATATATCTACATCTTCAGTAGTTATTTTATTTGCATCGAATCTACCCTTAAATCCAGGTAAGGAGCGAATTTTTTCAGGGAAATTAGACTGGTTCATATTGTGAACTTTTGAATACTCAATCTACACATCTTGAAAAGCGGGGGGATCGACTATTTTTTCTTTGTATTCATTTGACTTGCCATTTAAAAAAATAATTATAAGATATTTGATAGTTCAAAAATTTTATTACTCATTATTCATTATTCATTTCTTCTCTCATCTGTCTAACTAAATTTAATTCTGCTTGAAAATCAATATAGTGGGGTAACTTTAAATGCTGAACAAATCCTTGCGCCTCTACATTATCAGAATGATATAAAACAAACTCTTCATCTTGCGCCACTCCTTCTATTTCTTCCCCATATTCTTTTGCTCTTAAAGCCCGATCTACTAATGCCATAGACATGGCTTTTCGTTCGTTATAACCAAAAGTCAAACCGTAACCTCTAGTAAATTGGGGCGGTAATTCTTTACTACCTTTAAACTGATTTACCATCTGGACTTCTGTTACTTGAATATCAGCGATCGCAACTACAAATCCTAATTCTTCTGGTTCGATAATCACCTCTACCTCTCCTACTCTAATTTCTCCTGCAAAGGGATGATTTTTACCGTATCCTCGTTGGGTAGAATAAGCTAATCCTAATAGAAAACCTTCATCAGCGCGGGCTAAATTTTGTAGTCTAGCATCTCTATTTGTCGGTGTGTTTAATGATTCCCTGGTAATATCGAATGGTTCTTTATTTATCTCTTTCTTATTATTTTCTGGCTGGATTAATTGTTCATTTTCTAATGTTGCGATCGCTCTAGTTATTTCTCCGTTATTATGATGATTACAATCGGTTTCTGGTACCTGATATTCGTTATCTTCTGCTAATAACTTGAAATCTAATAAACGATGAATATAATCGTATGTTGCCCCTAACCTTTGTCCTCCTGGCACATCTTTAAAAATCGAAGAAATGCGCCGTTGAATTTGCATGGTTGCCGTATCAATTGGCTGACTATAATAAAGTCTGGGTAGAGTCGTTCTATATGCCCGTAACAAAAAGATCGCCTCGACTAAATCCCCCCAAGACTGTTTAATTGCTAAGGCTGCTAAATCTTCGTCATATAAACTTCCTTCCGCCATAACTCGGTTAACAGCTAAAGCCAATTGTTGTTTGATTTGTTCGAGAGATAATTCGGGAATATCTTGATCTCCCCGACGCATTGCTTGTAATAAAGCCTCAGCATTTTTAATTGCTTGTTCGCCACCTTTTACTGCTACGTAAGCCATTTTTTCAGTTATTAGTTATCAGTAAACAGTTATCAGTTCGATTAGAACTTTATTTATTTGATTGACAGCTTGTTCTTGGTAAGCCGACTACTTTAGTTTCAGAAAAGAAATATATGTCTACTCCCAGAGGATAAGAATTGTGGTTTTGTTGCCACTGTTGCCAAAATGAATTTGGTAAGTTAATAGATATAGCAATTTGTTGGTTAATACCCGCACCTGTTAATGTTGGTATTTGTCCTCGTAGAGACGTACCATGGTACGTCTCTAGTTGAATTAACAATGTCGTGGAATCTTCAGGATAGACTGGTGTTCCCTGTTTGAATTGAGATAAGGGAGGCATATTATCGATATCCCAAATAACAGCAAAGTCAGCTTGTTTTGCATTCTCGGTAAAGCGACAGCCTGTATGAAACAACAGCCAGTTTTTTACCTCTTCATCTAATCCTGGTTGCAACCATACCTGAGTTTCCAAATCTAATAAGGTAAGACAAGCAGCAGCACAAGCAATATTTAATTCCGATGGTGGAGTTAATTCTAAACTAATTTCATTGATTGTTCCTGGACGCGATAAAGCATTTAATAAAGTTCTAAAAGTAGTTTGGGAATCATGGATTAAATCTTGAAAGCCTGGTAGTTCTATAATCATGGGTTTAATTAATAATTAATAGTGAGTAATTAATATTTGTTATTTATTGGTTTTATAAAAGTAAACTTCATCTGAACCATCATCATTCAATCCAGATAAAGAACCCGATCTCGTATAGTTTCTGTTTTTGATTAAATCGAGCATGATTGAATTGTTGCTTTCTGTAGAAATAAACAATTGGCGATCGCTATATTTTCGTTCTATTTCCGATAACAAAGCTGAAGCAATTCCCTGTCGGCGATATTGAGGATGTACGCACAGAAAAGTTATCAAAGGATGACCGAATATGGAACTTTTTTCAATTGCGGTAATATAACCAGTTATCTTTGTGTCCGTAACAAATACCTGCAAACATTTTTCTACTATTTCTTTCTGGCGATCGCCTCCAAATTCATCAAAAGCATCGATTTGAATTAAATCTTCTAGTTTCCCCAGTCGAATCATTAGGATCCAAAAAATTATTAACTATTAATTATTGATTAATTCACTCTCCTCTCAGCATTGTAAAAAATTCAACCTTCGTTGCTTCAGTTTGGCGTTGTTTTTTCTCTATGCGATCGCTTAATTTTTTTTGTAAGGGTTGAATAACTTGTTGGTTGACTACCTCAAACCATTTTTCTTGTTGTAATAAGCTATCGCATACCGCAGCCAATTCTGCATGACGTTTAGATCGCCCACCAACATAACCAAAACCAGTAGTATTTTCTGTATTGACAACGCAGCGAGTAATAGTCATTTCTCCTAAGTTAAATACTTCTCCCGTACCTCCTGCTTTGCCTCTAACCATGGTCAACCCAATTTCTGGCTGACGTAAGAAAGAATATTCGGGCAATTCTCCTAATGTCTTCATTTGTTGTTCGATATCCGTCACGGAAGATTTAGCTAAGATCGCCATCCAAGCTTGTCTAGCTGTTGGTTGCTCCATGTTTTTAACTGATTATTAATCTAAGCCTGAATTACTAGGAAAATTTGTCTAGACATCTAGATTATTATTTACAATACCTTAGAAAAGAATATTTAACAAGAGTGAAAAATTGACATCAGGAATTTTCTCTTTTACCTGAGAGCTATAGAGGGATTTCCTCGTTCCGATCGCTATAAATTTCCTTTCCGATCGATAGCACAAGACTTGAAAATCTTTTAGTCAGTGGTCAGAATGTTGACGACTGTAATACTAAATAATTTAAAATCATAAATATCTCCTACCTAAGATTTTATACCTAATTAATTTTGAACCAGACTAAATCTAGTAGGCGAAAGTTTTTAATCATTTTTGAAGACCACAATGAATTTAGCCAAAATTAAATCGAAGATTGGCAGTCTATTTCGGAGTAGTTTGGCAATAGATACATTATGGATGCTCCTGTCCAAATTATTTAACGTCGTCATGCAGGCGTTATATTTTATTATCGTTGCGCGGATGCTAGGAGCGAAAGACTATGGAGCGTTTATTAGTGTTACTGCTTTAGCATCAATTATCTTTCCCTTTCTTTCTCTAGGGAGCGAACACGTTTTAGTTAAATATGTCGCGATCGATAAAACTGTATTTAACAGGTATTGGGGAAATAGCTTGGTATTATTGACTGTCAATAGTACGGCTTTGACTATTTTACTATTAATAGTATCCCCCCTCATTTTTGCCCAAAATATTGCTTTAGGAACAATATTCTTAATCTTGCTATCGGATCTGCTGTTTCTGGGAATACTAGACGTGGGTTCTAAAGCCCTAATAGCAGTCAATATGGTTAAAAAGACCGCTCAATTAGGAATTTTTAGTACTTGTGGCAAGTTGTTAGCTGCTCTATCTTTGACCGTATTTTTTAATAACCCCAATGCCAATACCTGGGCTTACTTATATCTAGCTAGCTCGGTGGCGATCGCTATTTTGACTATTTTAATAGTGACTAAATCAATGGGTTATCCCAGACCCCAATTATCACAGTTAAAATCTCATCTTGGAGAGGGAATTTACTTTTCTATTAGTACCTCGGCTCAAAATATCAATAACAATTTAGATAAAACTATGCTTACCAGTTTGTCTACTGCTACGGCTACTGGTATTTATGGTGCTGCCTATCGTTTTATTGACGTGGGTAATGTAGTTCTTTTAGCATTATTTGGAGCAACATATACTAGATTTTTTGAACACGGCGCATCGGGCATTAAAAGTGGTTTGGCTTTTGCTAAAAAATTGTTACCTTTGCTGATCGCCTATGCAATTGTAGGCACGATTAGCTATTTTGTGTTTGCACCTGTGATTCCCGTACTTTTAGGCGCAGAATTTGAAGAAGCGATCGCTGCACTACGCTGGTTAGCTCCTCTCCCGGCGATCGCTGCTTTTCAATATTTGGCAGCAGATACCCTAACTGGTTCGGGACATCAAAAAACCCGCAGTATTATTCAGGTTGGAGCAGCAGTTCTCAATGTATTGTTGAATTTCTGGCTAATTCCCCTATATTCTTGGCAAGGTGCTGCTTGGGCAACTATTATCTCAGATTCATTAAGGCTAATTTTTCTCTGGATTATTATTCTCGTACTCTATCGTCGCTCAGCTAAAATTGACTCTTCAAGATTGTAAATCAATTTATAATCGGCAGCTTCCATAATTTTCCAGGTTTCATATTTTCTCGGTTTTCGCCAACGTCGGTAAAATTGATAAACGACCTTAAGCTGTCGAAAGATATAGGTATAAGGAAATGTGAGAGTTAAAATTTAGTTTAATAATTTTGTCAATCATTTTTGACTCGCAAGTTGGTTAAATCTTAATATTAGGAGGCTTTCTAGTTTTTTCCTAATTCACATCAGGCGTGTGTCTAGGTAAAATTGAAATGAATTGTTAACGCTAGCTGCCATTATTGGCTACTGGCTACTAGCCTTTGCTCTTAAAGTAAACTAGAAGAGAAAATAAATAAAAAATTAATTACTATATAGTGTTAAACAGCCAAAAAAATTGAAAGCTCGTAATATAGATATTTTGGGGAACGATTCTAGGAGACCATCGCACACATGGGAAAAGTAGTCGGCATAGATTTGGGAACAACCAATTCCGTAGTAGCAGTAATGGAGGGTGGTAAGCCCATAGTAATTGCCAATTCAGAAGGAATGCGAACTACCCCCTCTGTAGTTGGCTTCAACAAAGATGGAGAGTTGGTAGTAGGACAATTAGCCAGACGGCAAAGCGTTCTCAACCCAGAGAACACCTTTTACGGTGTCAAGAGATTTATGGGGCGTAAGTATAGTGAACTACAGCCAGAGTCCAAACGAGTCCCCTACACTATTAAAAGGGATGAATTGGGGAATATCAAAATTCGCTGTCCCAAGCTGAAGAAAGAATTCGCGCCCGAAGAAGTATCCGCAATGATTTTGCGCAAGCTCGCCGAAGAAGCAGAGCGTTATTTAGGGGAAGCAATTACGGGGGCAGTAATTACCGTACCAGCATATTTTAATGATTCTCAACGTCAGGCTACCAGAGATGCAGGCAGAATTGCGGGGTTGGATGTCTTGCGAATTATCAACGAACCCACCGCAGCAGCCTTGGCATATGGTTTAGATCGACGACGCGCTCAAACGATCGTGGTGTTTGACCTGGGGGGAGGTACGTTTGATGTTTCGATCCTCGATATTGGTGAAGGAGTATTTGAAGTTAGGGCAACCAGTGGGGATACCCAACTAGGAGGTAATGACTTCGATCGCCGGATCGTTAATTGGCTGGCCGATGAATTTCTAGAACAAGAAGGAATTGACTTAAGGAAAAGCGATCGCCAAGCCTTACAAAGATTAACCGAAGCAGCAGAAAAAGCTAAAATTGAGCTATCAAAACTATCAGTAACTGAAATCAATCTACCCTTTATTACTGCTGATGAAAATGGCCCCAAACATATTGAAATAAAACTCAATCGGGCAAAATTTGAAGAACTCTGTGGCGATTTGGTTAGCCGTCTGCGCCGTCCCCTCAAGCGAGCGATCTCTGATGCTGGCATCAGTCCCATGGATATTGACGAGGTAGTCCTGGTAGGCGGTTCGTCTCGAATTCCGATGGTACAGGATCTCGTCCGTAGTTATATCGATCTCGAACCCAATCAAAATGTCAATCCCGATGAAGTGGTGGCAATTGGCGCAGCTATCCAGTCGGGGATCATGACGAATGAAGTCCAAGACGTTCTGCTTTTGGATGTGACTCCTCTATCTTTGGGTTTAGAAACTATTGGCGGAGTGATGAAAAAACTACTACCCCGCAATACTACCATTCCCGTGCGTCGTTCTGATATCTTTTCGACGGGGGAGAATAATCAAACAGTAGTCGAGATTCACGCTCTTCAGGGCGAGAGGGAAATGGCAAGCGATAATAAATCTTTGGGTAGATTTAAACTTACGGGAATACCTCCCGCCCCCAGAGGTGTACCCCAAATTCAGGTATCCTTTGATATTGATGCCAACGGGATCCTGCAAGTCACTGCTAGGGATAAGACTACAGGCAGAGAACAGGGAATTACTGTATCGGGTGCTTCTACGTTGAGCGATTCGGAAATCAACCGCATGATCTCAGAAGCCGAAAAATTTGCCGAAGAAGACCGCGCCCGTCGAGAAAGAGTCGAAAAGCGCAATCGGGCAAAAGCTTTAACCGATCAGGCACAGCGCAAACTCAAGGAAGTAACCTTAGATTTTGGCAGTCAGTTTGCCAGTTACTATCGCCGTCGGATCGATGTACTCTGCGAAGAAATCTTAAAAAGCCTCGAACAAGATGACGAACGTAACCTAGATAGGGCAGAGGCAGACCTACAAGATACTCTGTACGAACTCAACCGAGAAATTAAACTGCAATATGACGATGTAGAAGACGATGATTTCTTAGGGGCGATTAAAAAAACCTTCCTGGGAGACGACGACGATCGCTTTATGGACGAAGATTATTCCTACGATCCTCGTCAGACCGACTATTATGGCGGTAATCGCGACCCCTATGGTTATCCCCCTGAAAGAAGCGCGACCCGCCCCAGTACGGGATATGACGATTATAGTGGCGGTTATCGCAATGAACCTCGCCGTCCTAGTTACAATGATGATTGGGATGACGACGGCTATGGTAATCCACCCCGCCAACCCCGTCGTCCTGCTGCGGGATATGATAACTACGAAGACCGCGATCGAGGCTATGGTAATCCACCCCGTCGCCCTGGTTATGATGACCCCTATGGTAACTCAGATATCTATCCACCCAGAAGAGAGCCTCCCAGAAGCCGTGGTAATTCTCGCAACGAGCGAGTAGATAACTATCCACCCCAAGACCGCTACAATGGTCGAAATACCTCGCGCAATGTCCCTTACGAAAACGACTGGGATGATGACGATGACGAATGGTTCTAATTGAAGTAGCAAGCAGCAACTAAAGACTAACAATTAACAACTAATAACTGAGATATGCCACAAGTGCGTGACTATTATGAAATGCTGGGCGTGAGCAAAAATGCCTCTAGTAATGAAATCAAAAGAGCTTACCGCACATTAGCTATTAAATACCACCCCGATCGCAATTTGGGAAACAAAGCTGCTGAGGAGAAGTTCAAAGACATTAATGAAGCCTATGAAGTACTCTCAGACCAAACTAGACGGGTTCAATACGACCAGTCTCTCAAACCGAAAAACTTTATTGGTAACTTTGGACGTAATAACGGTCGCGGGGTCACAAGACCGAATCCAGCTAATCGTCCCCGCCCTGCTAGTAGAGTGCCGATCGATGATTTTCGTCCAGGTACGACCAAAAGACCTAGAGTAGTCTCGCAACGCAGAGATATTGAAGCTAAATTGACACTCGGTTTGGATGAGGCATATCGAGGAGGGAAAAGAAAAATTCGCTTAGAAGACGGTAGATCTTTGGAAGTAGAAATGCCTGCGGGAATGTTTAACGGGCAACGTATCCGTCTTAAAGGACAGGGGATAGAAGGGGGCGATTTGTATCTTAAAATCGCTGTCGCCCGCCATCCCTTCTTCGAGATTCAGGGCGGGAATATCTACTGTCAGATTCCCGTAACTCCGACAGAAGCAATTTTAGGTAGCGCGATCGAAGTTCCCACCATTGATGGTTTGGTTAAAGTTACCGTACCCAATGGAGTGCGATCGGGTCAAAGGTTGCGCTTGGCTAATAAAGGCTATTTTGACAAATCAGGCAAGAGGGGCGATCAGCTAGTCGAAATTCAAATTGTTACCCCCAAAGAAATTAGTCCAGAAGAAAAAGAACTATATTTAAAGTTAAAGGAGTTAGAACAGTTTAATCCCCGTCAAAATATTATTAAAAGCTTGTAGGTCTGGTTGCTGTAATTTTTTGTCAATTTTAGACCGTTGGTTATTGGCGACCAAAAAAGCTTTAGGGAATTTTGTATTTAAATATACCAAAATCTACCAAAGGACTCTAGACTATACCTTTAGCTTTTGTTCACAGAAAATCTCATCAATAACAATTATCATAAAAAATAAGAAAAATTTGCTGCAATCATTAATTAAATGAACGTTGAACTGGCAGAAACTGCCAAGGTAAATACGACACTATTGTTGGTATTAGTGTTTTTTGCGAGTATAAGTGCTTTATTCGGTCTGGTTTTCTTAATTAAGTTCATTAATGCTCAAACAGAACGGTTATTATCGCCTCAAGCTAAAGAAGTTTATCAAAAAATAATTCAACCCGATCGCAACTGGTTAGTAATACTGGTCGTTTTATCGATAATCGATCTGATCTTTTTGGGTTTACCAACACCTAGCTGGCTGGCATTGTTAGAAATAGCTCTCAGTTTGGCGATCGCCGCTATTTTTATCTCTCTCGGTTTTCGTTTGTTTAATCGGTTATTTGACAATTATTTGTTGGATGTCGCTTTGCAGAGGGGACGCAAACTGACAGGTGAATTTTTGATTTTAGGTAAGTTTGTCGCTAATAGTGTAATTGTCATTATTGTCGTCATATTATTTGCTCAGACTCACCAAATCAACATTTTTGGCTTGGTTGCCAGTTTGGGAATTGGCGGATTAGCGGTGGCGTTTGCTTCCCAAAAACTCTTAGAACAGGTACTGGCGGGAATTGTACTGTATCTAGATCGACCTTTTGTAGTTGATGACTATATTCATTTAGCTGATGGAACTTTTGGTAGGGTAGAATCTATCGGCTGGCGTTCTACTAAAGTGAGAACTTCAGGTAAAGGTAGTTTGGTCGTTATTCCCAATAGCGTACTCACTCAGGTGAATATTGAGAATTTAACGGGAGCTAAAAAAGTTATATCTTTAATCTATCTCACTTTTTATCGGGCGATGCCTGATGAAGAAAAAGCTTTGATTCGTCAAGTAATTTTGGATAGTACTCAAGATATTTTTGGCATCGATCCGCGCAATACGGAAGTGATCTTTAAAAATCTTCTGGGGGATAACCAGCAAAGCATCACCCAAGCCCAGGTAAACTTTTTTATCCTAGGTTCGGGAGAGGTTTCCATGGATTTGCGTCGTCAACTACTTGATGTCGCCAATCATAGTATTACCAAGCAACTAAAAGAATACGGCATTGCTTTTGATCTTGAGGAAAGAACTATTAATGTCGATTCTCCGATCACAATTTAATTAGTCAATACTCATTCAATTTAGATACAAACCAGCAGCCAGATATGGACATTTGGGCAAACATTAGCGATTGGCTCAATTTTGATGTCGAAACTAGACGCTTTTTACTAAGACACGCTCTCAATCTAGGGACATTTATCTTTTTCGTCTTTCTTTCCTTACTAGCCGGAAGATACACCACAGTTTTGGTTAAAGCGATAGTCAAAAAAATCACTCCAGATCAATTCTCGGTTATCTATGACAAATTAATCACTCCCCTAGAAAAGCTGATTAAAATTACAGGCACTTTTATTTTAATTTCCATTTGCCTCAATTTTATTCGCGAGTATCAGGCAATATACAATATTGCTGAACTTTTCTTAGACTTAGCCATAATTATTAGTCTTGCTTGGTTAATTTCGCGATTTATACGTCAAATACTTCGGGTTTACGGTATCGATACAATTCGTAAGCTAGGTTTAGAGGTAGACGAAATGCTGCTAGTTTTTGAGACTCTAGTAAATGCGGTTATTGGTTTTGTGGCGGTAGTAACTTTTGCTCAAAATCAAAACATCAATCTAGTCGGTTTGCTGGCTGGGGTAGGGATCGGGGGTGCGGCGATCGCTTTTGCTTCCCAAAAAACCATCGAACAGTTAATCGGAACAGTTGTCTTGTACTTAGATCGTCCCTTTATCCCAGGAGATTATATTCGCGTCAGTCTCAACCCCCACGCAGAAGAAACTTATGGCAGAATCGAATCGATTGGCTTGCGATCGACTAAACTGAGGACGGTGGCTAAAAGTACTCTGGTGATTATTCCTAACTCTATTTTGGCTAATTTAGATATTGAGAATATTACTAGAGGCAAAAAAGTAATGGTCTTGCTTTATCTAGACTTTCTTCGGGTTTTACAAGAAAGAGAACAGGCTTTAGTCGAACAAGTAGTTAATGAAAGTACCGATGCTTTATTTGGTATCGATCCAGGTAGTACCAAACTCAAACTATTCAAGCCAGACGACAAACCAGGTACTCGCGCCAGGGTAACATTTTTTATTCTTGGTTCTTCAGAAAACTCGATTCAACTGCGGAAGCGACTTTTAGAATTGGCTAATGAAACCATCTCCAAACAGCTTAATGAATACGCGATCGAATTTGTCATGCAAGAGCCTACTATTTATGTTGAATCTCCTGTAACGATTTAGTACTAGTTTTATTTTAGAAATGAAAACGGTTAACGACACCAATTAGTGCGATCGCTGTTTTTTGGCTCTTCCGTTATGGTCTAAATAGGTGAGAATGTTCGGGATGATAGAGACGCGATCGCGTGGTGACTGCTTTTTGTAGTGCGGGACTAATTAAATACAGGGTAGTCCTAATCAGATTGTTTTCTCTTGTCACCGCAGCCATTTTTTCGAGGGGGACAACCCAAATCTGTTCGTCTTGCCAACCGACACGATAGCAAACTGCTACGGGGGTATCTTGGGGGTAATGCTGTAATAATTTATCCTGAGCCGTTTCGATATGGCGGGCAGCTAAATAGAGACATAAACTAGCTTGATGGGCAGCTAGGGAAGATAATTCTTCAGCTTCGGGGACGGAAGAGGCTTTACCGCTAATTCTGGTTAAGATAATCGTCTGGACTAGTTCTGGGACAGTTAATTCGGTGCTGAGTTGGGCAGCAGCAGCCTGAAAAGCACTGATACCAGGTATCAGTTCAAAAGGGATATTGGCTTGGGCAAAGGCTTGCATTTGTTCGCCGATCGCACTATACAAAGTTAGATCGCCAGAATGAAGACGCACTACCGATTTATTTTCTCTTACTCTTTTAATAGCTAGGGGAATAATTTCCTCTAGGGTTTTATTGCCAGTGGGGACTAATTCCGCATCCTCTCGCACATCCTCTAGGATTTGTTTGGGGACTAAAGAGTCAGCATAGAGAATCACGTCTGCTTGAGTGAGAATTTTATAGGCTTTGAGGGTTAATAATTCGGGATCTCCTGGCCCTGCACCAATAATATATACGGCAGGTTTGAGTGAAGATTGAGTTGATTTCATTAATTTTGTTACTTAGTGATGGTTCGTTGCCGATCTTGAGGAGAGACGACATCAGGTAGGGGACGTTTTAAGAGATAAAGCCAAGCTAGGATTAAAAGACCTAAAGCGATCGCGACTAGGCTAACTACCTGAGCAATTTTTAAGGGGCCTAACATTAAACTATCAGTACGTAACCATTCAATCCAAACTCGACCTAAACTGTAGCCGATTAAATATACTGCTGCGATCGTTCCTGTTTTCAGACGATGGCGATTTTTTAGACCCCAGAAGAATAGGGATA
>JASJEI010000307.1 GCA_030064795.1 Pleurocapsa sp. MO_226.B13
TAGCGTGTCAAGCCTAAAATAGTTCAATAGATTCAACTGAACAACGCCAAACAAACAACTCTCTTTGCGCGGACAATTTAAACTTTTGAGGGAACCTCAAAAGCCATGTCCTTGCCTTCGCGCCTTTGCCCCCGTATGCGATGGGGATAAACGAGAGACAAATCTAATCCATCAAATTAAGCTTGACACGCCACTACGGTTAATTTTTTAATGCGATATTGGGAATGATGCGATCGCCTTAATTAACTTAATTAAAATTAAATGCTGTAATTAAAGTCCGATTGAGTATATTCATTGCGGTGACTCTTGCTAATTGGTTGTTAGAGTTTGGGAATGGGAGATGTCGGGGGAGTATTGCCATAGGCTAATTCTAATTGTTTTGGAGTCAGAGATTGAATTAGATGTAGCGGTAATTCTGAATCGCTAATATTTTGGGCATAGGCAGCAGTCAGGTAAGATCGAGCTTCCGAATTATCCCGAACATGAGCATTAAAAAAGGCTAAAGTTAGGGCTTTTAAATAGGTTCTACCCAAATCGGGACGAAAACCTCGCAAAAAGTCGTTAATTCCTGCAATATTTGCTTCATTGATACTAGAGAAATGACTGCCATTGACCATTGTTGCTAGATATTTATCGGCAGTAGTCAACCATAAAAAAGGATGTGCCTGTTCTTCAATAAAAGGCGCAGCAAAATCCATCGTCCCCCCAACCATTAGGGTGGGAATTTCGATTTGCTCCATACTTTCAACCCCCAACACCGAGCTAGTAACAGGATTGAGGGCAGCTACAGCTTTAATCCGTGCATCTTGAAGATTGTATTCTCCTGGCGGTAAATTACTGGCGCGACACTGCAAAAATAAAGAGACATTAAGGGTAAAGCTGTCGCGATCGCAAACTTTTCTCATTCTGGCTACATTCACAGGCGCACCAGAAGCGATTAAAGCAGTAGTTCCGCCAAAGGAATATCCTAATATTCCAATCTGCGACCAATTTATTAGTTTTTGATACTCTGGATGTCGTTCTAATTTGTTTAACAGATGGGTCATGTCTCGCGGACGACTATAAAATTCAACGGGACTAACATCGACGTTTACTTCTCCTTGTAAGAAAGCTTGTTGATAGTTGTTACTGCTGCCAGGCCGATTACCTGTAGCGATCGCGAGTCAAATGTCAATTATCAATCGATCGAGCCTAAATTTACTGCTTAAATTTGACCACAATTAATCGATCTTTCAGGAATTCTTTCACCTCGATTATTAGTCCGATATGCAGTCAAGATTATCTCTCCAGACTCGGTTACTTTGACTCCTCTAGCTGGCTGAATTTTCCCCTGACTGGTTTCAATAGGTTCGGGAATGCTAAACGTAGTATTAGACTGACCGTTAACAGAGATATTATGAGAATCTAAAGGCAAATCTGGTGCTGGTGGAATACCGCCTTTACCTTCTATGGTTAAACCACTACTGACACCCGATAGTCTATCGGTTTGACAGGCTTGAGCCGTAGTTTCTTCTGGTTCAACTACGTTAGTGGGTAATTCTGTTGCTCCTTGAACGGGGTTAATATCGGGAGTAAAGATATTAATAGTTCCATCTACAGCAGTTAAGTTTATATCTCCTGCTTGACCGTTATCTGAAGAACGAAGGTCGATTACAGTGTTCTCGTTAAGAGATATTACATCAGCATTTAATATAATATCTCCTACAATTCCTTGATCAAAAAGAAAAGGTTAGATGCTATTATTGAATTGGTTAGCGAAATAGTATCAGCATCTAGAATAATATCACCTGCGATCGAGTCAATTGAAGCTTCTTCTAATCCAAATCTCAAATTAGCATTATCTAAGATTAACTCTCCTGCAACGATCTCAATATTACCTCCATTGCTGGAAATAACATCAATTCTCGATTCACTAGTAAGTGTTGTTGACTCACTAATAACATTGTCTTGAATTAAAACGTCTGCTTTTGCTACATTTTCAGGAAAAGTAAATCCTCCATCTTCTTCTATAGTAATAATTCCAGCTTCTGTTAAACCACCTAAAGTTACTTTTCCTCCTGGTGCAGTTACGGCACTATTTTCTATAGAAACATTACCGCCAAGAAGTGCAAAATCTTTGCCTGAATCGATTTCTAATCCAATACGAAATATATTCTCGAATGTTTCATTGACAAAATCTTCTTGAGTTATTATGCCAAAATCTAATGCTACTTGTGCTACTGAATCGTCTCCAGATATAAATTCATCAAGTTCTATTCTTCTATTTATTTCATTGACAAATTCTTCGTTGTTCTCAAAAGCTTCAAAAATTTTTACTGCAGCTTCTGGTGTCAAATTTTCTGCTTCAAACACTGTTCTTTATGCAAAATCAGAACGATTTACAATATCGCCAGGGTGATCCCGAAAACCCAAACCAATCGGTGCATTGACGGTCAATAAGGGAGGATTGGCTAAATCTGCTGCACTAAATTCTCCATCCTCAAACAGAATACTACTAGCAGTTGAACCATAAAACGAACCACCGATATCTAACCTTGCATTCTCGCCGAAAATAATTCCTGCGGGGTTGATTAAGAATAAACTAGCACTACCATTGGCTCTTATTAACCCATCGATGTTGGAAATATTCCTGCCTGTTACCCGACTAAAGATGTTAGAGATACTCTCAGCATTAGTGACTTCCTCCCGACTCTCATTGCTACGCACTCTTAGAGCGGGCTTCCATTATCGCGCTTTGGATCTTGCTCTCCCTCTACCCAAAGATAGGTTGCGCCACTTATCTACAACAAAGTTGCCCGACAGTACGACTTGAGAGCCAATACGAGTGCTTTTCGCGAGTCCCGCGATACGTTTCTTCGCCTCGGTTACAGATTTCTTGACCAGAGGCAATATCTCTATCCACAACATAACCGCATTCATTGCACTCACTCAATCGAACACTCAGATCTTTTCTAACTTCGGTACGACAATTTGGACAAACCTGACTCGTTCCACGATGGTCAACGCGCCCGACAAAGACATCTCGTTTTCGAGCTACATACTCTAATATGTCCCTTTGCTTGCCGAAAGCAGCATCAATTGTATGCTTACCTAGTATTCCTTTTGCCATAATACGAAAGTCACAATCTTCTACATAGATAGTGTCTGCCATGTCGCATAATTTGTGAGCAAGCTTGAACTGATAATCTGTTCGTTTGAACGCTATGTGGTTATATTGTTTGGCTACTTTGATTCGAGCTTTCTCATAGTTTTTACCTCGTTTCATCTTTCTTGATAGACGCTTTTGTAGCACTTTCAGCCGACGGTAGGCTGTCTTGAAAAACTTAGGTCTAGGTTCTGTATATCCGTCGCTAGTCGCTATATAGGATAGCAAACCAACGTCTACACCAATCGTATGACCATGAGGCACTGGACTAGGAAACTCAAAATCCGATTCTATAGCTACCACAACAAACCAACCTACTGCTTTCTTTACTACTCTGACTTGTTTGATTACAAACCCGTCTGGAATCGGTCTATGCAAATTGATTCGTACTTTCCCTAATTTGGGTAATTGAATTTGCCAAATCCCCCCTTTTATTCCCCCCTTATCAAGGGGGGAATAAAAGGGGGGATCGTTTGAACTGAGGGAACAGCATAGATTTCATTTGCCCGTACTTTTTGAAGCGCGGGAAACCATAGCCTCTGGCTCTAAAAGAGTCCCAACTATCATGCAGTCGTCTGATATTAGTTTGCAATACCTGGGACGGCACTGCTTTTAGCCTGGGAAACTTTTTCTTTGCCTTGGGTAAGTTGTTTTGCTGTTGGTGGTAGCTGGGAAACGGATAATCGATTGCCATGATATATTCTGATTCCAAACTGCACCTGTCGATTGGACATTTGCGCGAAGCAATCCAATCTTTGAGTTCCAAGAGCGCATAGTTATAAGACACGCGACAAGTTTCTAACCACTCATTTAGTAGTTCGATCTGTTGCGAATCTGGATATATGCGGTAGCGATAATTCAGAATCATACAAATAGTTGATCACACTAAGATGTCAACGGTAGACTATTTGTTCGCAAAGCTCACAGGCTTCTCCCATACGACTCTCACCTTCGGTAGAGAGCGGGACTTCTCATCCTAAAAGGTTAAAAAAGGCTTCATTACCTGTAGGTACAGAAAAATCCTGAAAGCTATGAAACAGATTACTACCTCTCGTCTCCCCACCCGTTATTTCAGCCACATTGCCATTTTGGTTGACAGTCGTATTGACTGTACCATCAGAAGTAATTTGGGCTAATGTTGTATTACTTGTAGCGTAAAGACAGCCAAAAGTACAGACACCAATCTGAAATAGGGGCAAGATAGTTTGTTTCATCGGTCGAGTAGGCAAAAAGCCTAAGATTTTGTAGATAAAACAAATACTATCAGTCCTATTAGATGTTTTAGCTTGTATTTGATATTTCTTCTTACTGTTTAATCATTGCAGGCGATAAATCTTGGATTGATTAACTAGCTTTTTTGCTCATTTATCTATATAGTTGCAGATATTTCTAGAATTTAGATCATATCAGTCTCATACTGCTGAAAACAGTGCAAGGTCGCCTTGCAATTGAGAATTATTCCTATTTGTATCCGAACCTAGGGTTACTCACAGAAGTTGTTAAGAATTGAAATAACAAGGCAACTGCAATATCAAACTACTAACTACCAACTACCGACTGTTTAAATTCCACATTTAAAGCCTGAGTATCTTCTATTTCTAAAATCGAACCATCGGGGTTTTCTAAGACAAATCCCGCATCGCGAATCATTTCTAGATCTTTACTAGCAGATTGTCCTGCGGTGGTAAGATAATCGCCGATAAAAATAGAGTTAGCAGGATATAAACCCATTATCTGTAGCGATCGCAAGTGAACTTCTCTCCCGCCAGCGATCCTGATTTCTTGTTTGGGTAGGATAAATCTAAAGAGGTTCAAAATCCGCAAGCAGCGACGGGGATTGAGTCGATTGGTATCCGCTAGAGGCGTACCTGCAATGGGAATCAAAAAGTTGATTGGGACGCTGGTAACGTCTAAATCTCGTAGGGAATAAGCCAAGTCGATAATATCATCGTCGGTTTCGTTCATTCCCAAAATACCGCCAGAACAAGTAGTGATGCCAGCTTTTTGTACGTTTTGCAGAGTATTAACGCGATCGCGAAAGGTATGAGTGCTACAGATGTTTTCGTGGTGGTTTTCGGAGGTATTTAAATTATGGTTGACGCGATCTACACCCACTTCGGCTAACTGTTGGGTTTGTTCCTCACTTAGTAAACCCAGACAGGCGCATATCTTAAGATCGTGTTTGGCTTTAACCGCCTGGAAAGCTTCTAGTACCTTACTAAACACAGATGGCGATGGCGATCGCCCTGAAATTGCCATACAAAACGTACCTGCCTTTAGTTTAGCTGCTCGATCCGCTGCTTGAACGATTTTATCTTTGGCAATTAGAGGATATTTCTCAATCTCTGCCGAGGAGATTTTAGACTGAGAACAGTAATTACAATCTTCGGGACATAAACCACTTTGAGCATTCAGTAGAAAATGCAGTCTAACGCGATTTGACCAATAGTGATGACGTACTTTGTAGGCTGCGTTGAGTTGTTCTAGCAATACCAAGTCTGGTGCTGATAAAATGCTTTTTGCCGTGGTGCGATCGATTAGTTCCCCTGCAAGGGAGAGTTCGGCTATGGCATTGTAGTTGATTGTGGTCATGGCAAGCTTTCGATCTACAGAGAACTTTATTGTTTTACCACGAAATAATTACCAATCGCTGATTACTAATTAATATTTTTACTTGCTACTTGTTTATCCTCGAAGAGGGCTACTTCTTGTCTGGTGCGATCGCGAATTGTCTCGGCGATCGCTTTTAACCACTCTTCGGTAATCATTTCCTTGGATAATTGAAAGACACAGTATCCTTGTTGTTGGGCGAGATTTAGTTTTTCATAATCCCGCATCAGGCTTCTACCCGTACTATGTCCCCCTTTGTGCCAAATTTGTCCGTTGATTTCGATCGCGACTTTAGCAGGAAAATTGACATAATCGAATTTAAAACGACGTTTAGGAATTAGTCTTACTTCCGTTTCTAAGTCTAAGTCGGGAAATAGTTCGTCCCACAAAAGATCGAATTCAAATTCTAAGCTACTAATGCTCATCGGTCAGTTCGGTTGATTTTTACCAAAGATAACCTTCATTCTCTGTATTAACCAACCAAGAAGTTTAATTAGCGTGAGTCTAGCTTATCCCATCTAAATTATAGAAATTGTCCGCAGTTAACTCAACTGGATTGACACCTAGAACTACTGCTATTCGATCGCCTTGATAGGCGACAAAGCTGTTGACATCTCCCGTAATCTCTAGGGAACCATAAGTCAGACTATCGGGCAAAGCGATTTTGTCTCTATCTAGTTCAAAGTCAATAATCCAATCGCGACTTTCATCTTTGTTTAAATAGAACAGGTCATTTCCTGCACCTCCTTCAAGAACGTTTGTCCCATAATTGCCCCTCAAAATATCATCTCCACTGCCACCATTAAGAACATCATCACTATCGTAGCCAGTTATAGTGTCATGTCCTGCACCACCATTTAAGGTATCGTTACCTTGGTTTCCAAATATGCGATCGTCACCACCATATCCACTGATAATGCTGTCTTGGGAAGTGCTAAATAGAAAATTATCATTGTCATCGCCATCAACAATAATTACATCTTCGGCATTATTTTCTAATGCTCCAATATCAATGTTATTTCCTGCAACTCGTTTTTTTCCTCTTTGATCTAAAACTAATTTTTTAGGGTTACTTCCCGCATCAATAGCAGGTGAGTCAACAAGTAAAGCATGGGTTAAAGTGCGACCACCATTATCCTGCAAAACATCCAGCCCTGGATCGATAGGATTATTGGGAGTTCCCACCAGATCGCCGTTTACACCGTCAACAATGCCAGGATACCTATTGTTGCCGATTAGATTATTACCACCGCTGACAAAGTTACCAAAACGTTCCTTCTGAATGTCTGTAGCGTTTTTATTACCAGCAATAATACTACTCGTTATCGTTACTCTAGTCGAAGTTTTATAACTATCATCACCATAACCATAAAAATGAGCATAATAATGATTGCTTCCACTGACGCTAAATATTCCTGCGCCATGGGTAGATTCGTTATCAGTAATAGTGCTATTGCTAATGTTTAGGGCAGCTTCTTCATAATTATAAATACCACCACCACCATCAATAGCAGTATTGCCACTAATAGTGCTGTTAATAATTTCCATCTCTCCAAAATCATTAACAATACCGCCACCATCAGATCTAGCTTGATTATTAAAAATGGAACTTCGATCTATGGTTACTCCGTCAGAATTGTTATAGATTCCGCCACCATCATTAGCAGAATTATCGCCAATATTGGTATTAGTAATGATTAATTCTTGACTATAGTTACGAATACCACCACCATCGGCATAATCTTCAGTAGTATTATTAGTTATATCGCTATCAATAATATTAGTTGCAGCGGTTTCTTCTGAATAACCAGAGCTATTGTTAATACCGCCACCACCATAATTTCCCAGATTACTGTCTATAAAGCTCTCAATAATGACTAAATTACCATCGTTGTTAATCCCACCACCATAATTGGCAATATTATTATTTACAGTAGTATTAGTAATTGTTAAATCGCCACTATTATGAATCCCACCACCGACATATTCGGCACTATTATTGCCAATCGTACTATTGGTAATTGTTAAATCGCCAAAGTTGCTAATACCGCCACCATAATACTTAGCAATGTTATCAACTACAGCAACATCGGATAGTTGAAGATTTTCTGCATTAAAAATTCCTGCTCCATCGCCATCAATATACTTTAAGTAGCCTCTATTATATTTAAGCTCGCTACTTTTTCCGCCCGTAACTATAGCATTTGACAAACTAACATCGATTAAATTATCATAATCACCATCATCAAAATCGAAAACGCGAGATAAACCCCCAGCATCAATAGTTAATTGATTGATCCCTGAACCATCAATTGTCAAACTATCCGTAATATCTAGTTCGCCACTAGTCAGATTGATGGTGTGTCGATCTCCTTCTACCTCAAACACAATTTCATCAGCACCAGCTTTATTGTTCGCCAGATTAATTGACTCTCTTAAGCTACCTTCCCCTGAATCTGCTAAATTGGTGACCTTAAAAATAGACATATATTTTTGTTTGTTGTTGGGTATCTTGATTGAAGGCAGGCTTTAGTTTTTAATGCCGACTAACAAGTTTTGGCAAACTGAGTATGCCCATTATCAGTAGTAATTCGCTCAAATAGAAATATATTTCGGTAGTTTCACTTAATTTAAATGCTAATGTGAAGAGGCAGCATCTCATTTTCAGATTAATAAAGAATGCTTAGAGGAGAATGGCATCTAAAAAAATTTATTTTTTCTCAAGAGAATATGAAGCTAACATTAGTTATAGATTAGATTTCTCTAATTTTTAAGCATTAAAAAGACATACCATGAGTAAAAGTAAGAAAGAAAAAAATAATATATCAGACTTGAGTTCGATTCAAAAACCTATTACCAGCGCACCAACAGAAGTAAGGCAAATTATTGAGCAGGTGTTACAACTAGAGAAAGATAAGCTATATTTAAAGACTCCCAGGAATATTAATGAGGATATTTTAAATATCATCAAAAAAGTCGTGCAATGAGACTAATCTATCTACAACTGTGTAATTTTAGACAGTTTTATGGTAAAACCCCCCAGATTGAATTTGCCAGTGGGGAGAGAAACACAACGGTTATTTATGGTAATAATGGTGCGGGTAAAACTACGATTCTCAATGCTTTTACCTGGGTACTCTACGAAAAGTTTACCGCTGCTTTTGCCTCCCCCGAACTATTAGTTAATCAACGAGCAATTACCGAGGCTAATTTAACCCAGGCGGTAGAATGTTGGGTTGAATTACAGTTTGAACACGATCGCAAACTCTATCAGCTTAAGCGCAAATGTTACGCCGACAAAACTTCAGCTACTCAAGTTAAATATAGCTCAACAAAACTGTTTATGTTGGTCGCTGGAGATGACGGACGTTGGTATCCTCCTCTAGAAGCAGCCGAAGATATTATTGAAAGAATTTTGCCTGCTAGTTTGCATCAGTATTTTTTCTTTGATGGGGAAAGAATCGATAGTTTCTTTCGTCATAACCAGAACCATAATATTGCCGAAGATACTAAAGAATTACTCGGCGTTAAAATTTTAGATCGAGCGATCGAGCATTTAAAAAAAGCTAAGCGAAGTCTACAAGAAGAGTTACAAGAACTAGGCGATGCCCGAACCAAAGAATTACTAACTAAACAGATAAAGCTAGAACAAGAACAAGAGAGTTTGGCAACAAATCTAAAAGAAAACTCGGCTAAAGTTAAGCAGCTAGAACGGCAAAAATTGCATTTATCCCGACAGCTACTAGATGTTAGTGGTGCAGACAAAATACAGAAGCTAAAAACTAAATTAGTTAACCAGCAAAAGGGACTCAAAAAAGACCTGATTCAAAGTAAAATCAAGCTAAAAAAACTATTATCCCAAGAAAGTTATATTATTTTTTTAGGCGATCTGAGTAGTCGCTTTTTAGATCTGCTACAAAATTTGCGCGATCGCGGTCAACTTTCCACTGGACTCAAACAAGAGTTTGTCAGACAACTATTAGACCGAAAACGTTGTCTTTGTGGTGAACTCTAGATCCCGAAACAGAAGCCTATAATAATGTCAAATCCTGGCTAAAAAAAGTGGAATTAAGTAACGTTGAAGAGTCGGCAATTCGTTTAGAAACTCAAGTCGATAAAATTGAATCACAAACCCAAAACTTTTGGCAACAGTTAGACCAACAGCAAGCAGAAATCAATCATCAATATTTAGAACTCAATCGTCTCGAAGCCGAAATCAACCAAGCCAACAAACAGCTAAAAAGCTATCCCGATCGCGATATTCAACAGCTACAGCAAAAAATCGAGACAATAGAAGCAGAAATTAAAAATCTAATCTTAAAGCAGGGAGAAAACCAGCAACAACAAAGCGATCGTAGCGAACAACTACTCAAGCTAAGCAAACAGATAGCCCAACACAAACTCACAGAAAATAAACACAAGCTAGCCCAAAAACGGATTAGCGTAACTCAAGAATCAATTACTAGACTGCATCAGGTAAGAACCCTCTTAGAACAGCAGTTTCGTCTAGCTTTAGAACAAAAAGTACAGGAGATATTTAGTTTTATTTCTTTTACTCCTTACATACCTAAGCTTAGTAGCAACTACGAACTGACTCTCGTACAAAATATCGCTCAAACAGAAGTACCCGTTGCAGCCTCTACTGGAGAAAATCAGATCTTAAGTCTCTCTTTTATTGGCGGAATCATTGACCGTGTAAGACAATGGAGTCAGCGTAATACCCTAGTCGGATATGACAGCAGTACCTTTCCTATAGTTATGGATTCTCCTTTTGGCAGTTTAGACCAAATTTATCGCCGACAAGTAGCTAAAGCTATTCCAGAGTTAGCAAATCAACTAATAATATTTGCTACCAAAACTCAATGGCGGGGGGAAGTAGAGACAGAAACAGAGACTCGAATTGGTCGAGAATATGTGCTAACCTATTACTCGCCAAAAATAGATTGTGAGCCAGACTGGTTAGAGAAAAATCAACAATATTATCCTTTAGTTAAACACAGTTCAAATAATTTTGAATATACTGAGATTGTTAATGTTAAATATCAATATTAATAACAATATAGACAAGCAATAATCTACGTAGACATGAACCAAATATCGCGACATTCAATTATAGGAGAATACTAGGAGAAAAATACAGATGCTCTTCTTAGATCATACGCAAGTGCAATATTGCAAGCTACAAGGTAAAGACAAAATTATCTCAGGAATTATTTATAACGACGGTATTTTTTTAAGAGTTAAAGCTTTTCCTAAAGAAGAATTAGAGGTAGCTATCAAAGAATGTCGTGAAGAATACTTAGATCATGAAGAACGCTCAAAAATTGCCACTTTATTAATCAAAGAAAAAAATAGCGTGGGAATTTGGATGCAAAATAAGCGTTACAAACAGGAAGATATTCTAGAAATTATTAAGGGCGAGAAATCATCGACTGTAGATCCAACTAGTAGAAAATCAGTCAAATCTCAGACAGATACTAATCGCATTAGTATCAGACAATTAGCATCTCAAATGCGTTCGGAAAAAGGAGTAGAAATCAAAACTCGTCGTCACAAATTGAAGCTGTATCAACGCTGTTTTGTTGGTACGGAAGCTGTAGATTGGATTGTCAAACAAACTAAGCTATCCAGACCAGATGCCGTAAAGTTAGGACAAAAAATGTTGGATAAAGGCATTTTTCATCACGTTCTAGACGAACATCAATTTAAAGACGATAATTTATTTTATCGTTTTCACGAAGATGAAGGAAAAAGCATCTGGAATAGTAATGTTTAGAATACTGTCGCTCGTCGCTAATAGAACTCTCTATGACAATGCACTCTTCTTAAATTTAACCCCTTCGCGCCTCTGCGTGAGATCTAAACTCAAAACATTAAGTGCAGCTTTAAGAAGAAATGGTATGAGATTTAAATTCAAAAATTTATGCGTGTCTTACCAACTGCGGATGATTTAAACCAATAAACTATATAAACTATTCATCTAGGCTAAAAAATCAATCTTATTAGAAGATTTATAACCAGGAAAAACTCGATCTAAACTATCATCATCAAGGGATAAATGCTGTTGCAAAATAAGAGCGAGAGGTTCTCTAAAATCCGTGGTTACGGGTAAATCTCGATTTTGCTCTAAAACAGAGGGATTTAAGCCAAGCCATTCTCCATAGACTTTTCCGCCACGCACTCCTCCTCCCAGAAGCCAGATAACGCCACCACGTCCGTGATCGGTTCCTCTGTTGCCATTTTCCTTAACTGTACGACCAAACTCGGAGATGACCATAATTACAGTATCCGAATAAATCGGCTCTAATCCTTTGACCAAAGTTGCCAGACCTTTACCTAAGTTGGGTAGCAACCTCTTGTGAATCTTCTCTTGATGGATATGGCTATCCCAGCCACCTATCTCCATAAATGCCAATTGAGTCTTAGTGTTGCCTACCATTAATTTGGCTACTTCCGCAGCATCATCAACAAAGGCATGAATATTTTTCGCCCCGCGAGAAGCAGACATCATTTCTTGAGACAATTCTGCTAAAACTATTTCTCTAGCTTTACGTCCGTCTTGATAGGCTTTGCTTAGAGCATCTGTGCCACTATACAAATTACCAAAAGCTCGATTAATATCGGGACGGTCTGTGCGGATCGGTGCAGTAGAATTTCTCCCTGGTTTTAAGTCTGCGATCTGCATTTTGCCCTTGAGTATGTAGGGAGTAGTTACTCCCACGTTAAGAGCCTGAATCGGTCTTTTTTGGGGTAATTCGGCTAACAATCGATTCATCCAACCATCTTGAGTACTTTTGATGCCTGGCGTACCATTTTCTATATAGTCTTGAGCCTGAAAATGCGATCGCTCTGTAACTGGTAAACCACTAGCATGAATAAAAGCCAGACTCTTTTGTCGCCAAAGAGGCATTATGTCTTCAAGTTGAGGAGGCAAACCAAAAAAGCCATCTAGATCTAGTACGCCTTCCTTCTCTTGAGGATAGGGAATGGCAAGGGTTGGTCGAGCTTGATAATAATCTGCTTCTTGATGGGGAACAACCACATTTAAACCGTCAATACCACCCCGCAAAAATACTACTACAAAGCGTTTGGATCGCTTGGTTCGGGCATCGGTCTGGGCGACACAACTATTTAATCCTACAGGAATCAGCATTCCTGCGGTAGCATAACCTGCTGCGGTTAAAAAATCTCTTCTTTTCATAGGAAATAAAGTTAGGTTCGTAAGTTTACTCTTTAGGGTTAAAAAATAAGAATATATCGCAACGATTTTCCGATCAACTTCAACGATACATTGCTTCAGGACTGCCCAAAACCAGAGCGGTACTGAGCTTGGGCGAATTGGCAACAGCTTGTTTGGTTTGAGGAGAAAGCTCTCCTAGATTTTTGACTACTTCTTGATATTTCAGAGGCGATTTTGGGTTTAAAGCTTTTTGAGCGATCGCCGTGGCAAAAGTAATTCTTTGTAACATAGATTGAGGATTGAGCCACGCTTCTTGGGTATTAGCATAACCAGTAGGAGGTACACACAAATACAAAGGCATTGACAATTGGCGTAACATTCCCTGAATTCGCTTCCAGTTGGGCTGCTCGATTTCTCCCATGCGAACCAAAGACACTATGTATTGATAGGGAGTCTTAAATTTTTGCTTGCTATATTGAGGATCGTTAAATTCTGGGCTATGGATCAAAGCGTCCATGACGACTTTAATATCGCCGTCACTCTCTAGAAATTTCTGCGCCAAGGAATCTACCAAGCTCGATGGTGGGCGATCGGCAACAAAATACTGTGCTAATTTAAAACTAATAAAACGAGCGGTGGCTGGATGAGTTGCTAAAATCTCCAAAGCTTTTAAGCCTTCTTGCCTTCCGCCAGCAGTAATTTTATGACCGAGAAAAACCTTGTCCCCTGGATCGTGTCGTTTAGAACGAAAAGCAAAACCATCGCGATCGCTTTTGCTTTTATAATTAATACCCCATCCCGTAAAAATTCTCGCTAGAGCCACAATATCATCTTGAGAATAACCACCATCAACTCCTAAAGTATGAAGTTCGAGCAACTCGCGGGCATAGTTTTCATTTAAACCTTGGCGATCGCCTCGAGCAACGGGGCTGTTAGGGTCGGTATTGATTCGATTATCTAAATAAATCAGCATAGCGGGATGACTTGCAGTGGCCACCAACAAATCCTGAAACTTACCTAAAGCATGGCTGCGAAGTCCCCGTTCGTAATCTTCCAACCAAAAACCGACCGCTCCCTTATCGGCAAAAACATTAAAATGGTTAAACCAAAAATCCACCATCACTTCCTGTAGCTGACGAGAAGAATATACCGCTCTTGCTAAACGAGCATAAACGACTCGATTTTGGGCTTCGGCTTTTAGTTCTCTATTGTCTTGATGAATTTTTTGTCGTTGTTTTTTTGTGAGTCGAGAAAGAGCATTTCTGAGTTCGTGATTATTAGCAGCCAATTTTTGGCGTAATTTGACTGGTTTTCGATATCTTGAATTAAATTCAGCTAAATAAGCCTCTAAAATTGGAGACTCCTGAATACTTTGCGGATTTAATTGAGATTGAATATAGGCTTCAATACCATTAGTTTCTACTTGCTTAATTTGTTCGGGAGTTATACCAAAGCTCAAACGCTCTAGAATATGCCTGTTCTCAGACTGAGATAATTGGTTACTTGCTGCTGCCGAGGTAATAAAACCAAACCACAAGACCACTGTGTAAACCAATATTAATGCCCAGGACTGTAGTTTTTGCTTCATGGTTCAAACTTTAGGCTTTACAATACTTATAGACAAATAGATTTTAATTTTGGTTCATCGACCATTAAACTGCATTTATTTTTAAACATCTACTTTTTTCAGTAATTAATAACTAATAAAATATGAGGCAGGTTGTAATTGTTGGGGCTGGCCCTACTGGTGCTACCCTAGCACTGCTATTAATCAAACGCGGTATTCCAGTCAAACTAGTTGAAGCAGCCCGCGACTTTCAGCGGTTATTTCGAGGTGAAGGGTTGATGCCTAGTGGCTTAAATGCCCTGGAACAGATGGACTTGTTAGAATTACTCAAAATTGTTCCTAATTCACCTATTGATGCCTGGGAAGTTTTACTGTCCGATAAAAGTTTATTTCGCGTTGACGAACCCCTAGAAACTAACGGAAAACCCTGTACCACGGTTTCTCAACCCCATTTACTCACTGCAATTGTCGAACAAGCTCAAAAATATTCTCAGTTTGAATTAATACAGGGCGAACCAGTAAAAGATTTGTTGACCGTTTCTGAGCGAGTCGGGGGAGTTAAATTAGCTTCTGGTCGAGAAATTTCTGCCGATCTTGTAATTGCTGCGGATGGACGTAACTCGACAATTAGAAATAAGGCTGGTATCGATCTAATTAAGCTACAAAACAGCATTGATATCCTTTGGTTTAAATTAGACTCTGGTAAGTTAAAAAAATCCCCCAATACCTTTTATTCGATCGTACAAGGACGCGATGCCTTTGGTTTATTTAGAGGTTCGCAAGGTCAATTACACATCGGTTGGGGGTTACACGCCGACGATCGCTCTTCTTGGCAAGAAATAGACTGGGCAAAAAAACTAGTGGATACTTCTCCTCTCTGGTTGGCAGAACATATTCAAACTCACCGAGAGAGTTTAACCAAGCCGATGTTATTATCTGTGGTTGTCGGGCGTAGCAGTCGCTGGTCAAAACCTGGATTACTATTACTAGGAGATGCGGTTCATCCCATGTCCCCCATTCGCGCCCAAGGGATTAACATGGCATTTCGCGATGCGATCGTCGCAACCAATCATCTAGTTCCCTTATTAACTAAACCTAGTCTCGATCTTAGTGCCATTGACGCAGTATTACCTCTAATTCAACAGGAAAGAGAACCCGAAATCATCCGCATTCAAAAGCTACAGGCACAGGAAATGGCTCAAGCAGAATTATTACATAACAGTGCTTTTCTGCGTTGGGGGGCTAAAACTTTTACTCCGATAATTCGCCCTGGTATTCGCGCCTCTTGGCTGAGAAGACAAAAACAATTACGTCAGGGAGTAACGAAAGTAAGTTTGGCTGTTTAGCTTATCCAATCCTCAACCAATCCAAATTTTGCTGTTGTACAATAAAGTTGTACAAAATCTGAAAAGCAATCGTGTTAAGTAAAGAAACCAGCTATTCTCAAGCTAGAGCCAATTTAGCCAGCATCTTAGATGAAGTAGTAGATCAACAACAAATATTTATAATCAAACGGCGCAATGGTAAAAATGTGGCATTAATCGCCGAAGATGAACTATCTAGTTTACTAGAAAGCGTTTATTTACTTCGTTCTCCTGAAAACGCCCGCAGGTTACATCGTGCGCTATTATGGTCTGAATCTGAAGATGCTCAACCTCAAACTGTGGATGAATTAAAACAAGAGTTGGGAATCGAGATTACTCAAAACAGTAATATCTCGTTGGGAAATAGTTAATTTTGAGTCCGAAGAAAAAGAAACAGAAATTATCTTCTTCAGACGAGGGAAAACAATCAATAAAAGGATATGTTCCTTTATTTAGTCCTGATTTTAAAGCTGATTTACGTTGGTGGTATCAGAATGAACCTAGGAAAGGAGACAAGATTATGGACTTGGTTGCAGATATATTAGATGGAAATCCCTTTAAAGGAATAGGTAAACCAGAACCTCTTAAATATATAGCATCCGATACTTGGTCGCGCCGTATTGATTTGGAGCATCGTTTAGTTTATAAGGTAAAGGATAATCGCGTCTATTTTCTGCAAGCTCGCTATCATTATCAACAAGAAAATTAATATTGGCTTGATGGCATTTTTAAAAGCAATTTCGCTAGTATTGGAGAAATTGTCCAAAACACAACTTGAATCATTCGAGCTTAAATGAGTTTAGAATTATTGGCTGCGGGAAAGCTACTAGATATAGCTTTCAGTGCAATTATTGGCGATGCTGCTAGTGAAGGTGGAAAACTTTTGTGGCGGAAAATTAAAGATCGCCTGGGTCAAAATCAACCTGTTATTGAAGCAAAGATAGTCGAACTGGAACAAAATCCAACTCAGGAAAATCTAAAACCGTTAGAACCTTTTCTACAGGTTGAAATGCATAAAGATAAGCTATTTGCAGAAGAGATTAGCAAGTTGGGAAGAGAAATTGCCAATGCCAGTAGTGGTGATACTATCGAAATGAAAGATATGATAGCCAAGGATAATGCTGCTGTAGTTGGAAAAGCTGAAGGAACACAACAGTTTTTTGGGGGTACACATCAGTATAAGTCGCAAGATTTACATAAAGTTGTAGATAGTTTTTATGGTTGCCTAGAAGACGATCCTATTTTGGTTGAAGAAGAAAGCCAAAAAGAAATAGCGTGACTTATTTGCTCGATACCAATGTTTGGGCTAGATATTTGAATGGGCGATCGCCAGAAATCAGAAAAAAATTTAGAGAAATCGATCTAACTATGGTTTTTACAAAACGTGAGCGATCGTTGCCCACCATTTTCAGGGGTGGGATGATAGCGAACGGGATAACTTAACATTTTAGACATCAAATCTTTATCTAGTAAAGTTTTCAGGCGTTGTATAATACCACGACAGCTAACAATTATGGTGAAAAACCCAACGAAGCTGATGAACCACGACAACTAAAGATATAGGGTTGAGACAAGAAGTGTAGCCTAAAAGCCTTGGTCTCGTAAAATCTGCGGAATGCAGTGGCGGAAGCTCTCGGATTTTAAATCCGAGAGACGCGCCACTTTAAGGTTGGAAGATCCAAGTAAGCGCAATATATGTGGTAATTTGTAACAGCATATTTGAGCGTGTAGCTGGTCTTTGACTGCCAGCACGTCTCTAGAAATAGAGCGTGACAGCTAGTCTTTCGGTATGTGTCGTGGCAATAATTGGGATGCACAACCAGGGTTAGAATCCAACGTCATTTATGCGTTGGAGAAGTCAATTGTTCCATTGTTAAATCTGAACTTGCTTATGGTGCGTTTAAAAGTCGTAATCGCGATCGCACTTATAAAAAACAGCAAGAATTCCTTGATCTTTTTGTATCTTTACCCTTTGACCAAACAATTTGGGATTTTGGATTGGCGAAGAGGGATTAAAACAAGCCTCGTCCTGAAGGACGAGGATAATCCAAAATCTAAAAATCTCTTGAATCATTAATCTTGAATCATTCAATCCAAAATCAGCAAGCGGATTCTTTTAAGAAGAGGACAATCCAAAATCCAAAATCTAAAAATCCAAAATCGAGTTGACGATGCTGCTGCATTGGTATTCGGTAGGTTAAATGCTGCACCTTACTGACATTCTTTCTTAGAAGAATCAGATTTTTGGTTTAACATTACAGGTCTTAATACCCATAGGAGAATCGCGATCGCTAAAATGATTGCTGTAGGACTATCTCCATGTTCTACGATCGGAGTTGGATCGATAGTTATAGGAGATAAGTCTGGTTGAGTAGTTATTATTTGTGGTTGAGTCATTAATTTTTATCCTTAACGAATCTATAATCTCATTCTCTCTGGGCATGGGTTGAGTTCTAGGTTGAGCAAATAGGTAAGTTATTGAGCAAATAGGCGAGTTTTGGTTGAGATAAGGTTGAGAAAAGAAATTGCTAGGATAGAGCTACATAAATTTACTGATATCTAAGTAATTATGGCGCGATCGCTCAAAGTTTCTCCTCAATACATTACTCAAGTAAAATCAGCAGTTAAAAGCAATGGTTTTCCTAGTCAGAAAGCCTTAGCTACAGAATTGGGTTTAAGTCCGTCTACTGTCAAAAAATTTCTCAATGGTAAACCTGTTGATTTTCTTAATTTCGTGGAAATTGCGGAGAAATTAGGATTAAATTGGCAAGAAATATCTCAAATAAACGAAACTAACCAGCAAATTACTATTCCTGATAACTTTTTTGCTTACGATTCTTCTTGGGTAGGTAGAGATAAATTAATAACTGAACTAAGTCAAAGTTTGCATAACTCTTGTCGTTTCTTGCTGATTCTAGGTTTAACAGGAATCGGTAAAACAGCTTTAGCTGAAAAATTAGCCATAGAATTACGAGATTTAATTCAGGGTGATTGGGATAATAAATTACTAAGGGCAAATTTTGACTATGGCGAGAAAGCTACCGACTTTGCTAATGTTGCTGCCAGATGGTTAGAGGGTTTAGGAGAACAACTTTCACCAGCAGATAAAAAGCCAGAATTACTCTCAAATCGATTAGTCAACCGCTTACAAGATAATCGGTTTCTCGTACTGATTGATTCAATGGAAAAGCTATTGAAAGAAAATGAAGATGGTGGCTGGGGAGATTTTACGGATGAATACTGGGAAAAATTCTTTCTCAAATTACTATCAGCCGAATCTTGTCAAAGTCGTTTAATTGTCACTTCCCAAGACTTACCTGTTAGCTTACACAGCAAAGCTTCCCGTTACAACAATTTTTATCAACGTCATATCCTCTATGGTTTAGACGAATCCGAACAAGAAGCACTATTTGAAATAGAAGGATTAGATATTACCCAAGAATCTGAAGATAGACCGATTTTATTACGACTGGGAAAAGCTTATAAAGGTCATCCTTTAGTCTTGCGAGTAATTATTGGGGAAATTAACGGCGATCCTTTTGATGGAAATGTGCAAGCATACTGGAATGATGTTAATAGCAAAATAGAAGAAGTAGAAAAGGATTTAGCTGAAGCTGAAGCAGGAAAAACGGAAGGATATGATGAATGGGAGTTACATAAACTTACTCGTCAAGTTAGAAACAACGTGAATAAAGCACGTTTAGAAGCTGTATTTAATCGCCTGGAAACTCAAGTACCTGATGCTCATAGTTTAATTTGTGCTGCTTCAGTTTATCGCATTCCCGTACAATAAGAAGGTTGGTTGATGCAGTTAGCAGCTTTAGTAAGGCGTGTAGAAAAACAAGTTTGTAGTCAAGAAAGACAAGAACAAGCTTTAGAAGAATTATTAAATCGTTTTCTAGCTGAAGAATCAGTTAATCACAATAATAAGCGAGTTTTAGGACAACATAATTTAGTTCGCAGTGTTGCTTTAGAAAGTCATAGAAATTTAATCCAAAGGTTACAAGCAGAGGTTCAGTCAGCATGATAAGTTACTTTTAAATTCTTTTGGTATATTACTCAGAATATTTAAAAAAATAACAAAATTTTGGTTCTTAACTAAAAAAAACCTTATAAAGCAGTTGAATCTTCAGAGGCAAATAAAGTATTACTAAGGGAGTGAGATTCTGATTCGGGAATATCTAAAATCAGATGTCAGGTTGATTCGAGAAACATACCTCAAAAAGCCATTTCCCAAAGGTAATGTTGCAATTAAACCTCGTCCACATTGAAAACAGGAGTTTTAACGAAAACAAAATAGTGTTTAATGAAAACTTGCTACTTGCTACTTGCTACTTGCTACTTGCTACTT
>JASJEI010000308.1 GCA_030064795.1 Pleurocapsa sp. MO_226.B13
AGTATGAAGTTTACTAGAAGTGAGATAAACGTCGCTTGGAATGCTTTATCTGTTTACTGCAATCAAAAGGTAGATGAATTTGAACTTTTACACGAGCAGTATAAAAGTGAAACTGAGTTTTTCAGCAAACAGACAACAGAAGTTGAGCGAAACATTAAAGACCTAAAAACTTGTTATAACGCCATGACTAAAGTTTTGTCTGAAATGAGAAACGACCGCTATAGAGATTTGCTCTCAACCAGTTTAGAAGAGAGTAAGGACGAATTGAAAAAACTTAAGATGCGTTTCGAGAGCTATAAGACATTAAAGAGAGCAAAACGATGACTCAATTTACTAAAGCTGAAATAGTTTTTATAGGAACGGCTGTACAGAGTTATATTAAACCCGCAGAAAATTTTCTTAACAATCTGATCGATTCAAAAAGCCCTACAGAAAGACTGATTGCTTATGTTTCAGGTGACTTAGAAAAAGCGATAAATACAGCTAAGACTGGCAATGAAATTATCTTAAAATCTCTAAAGTCAGAGAAGGTTTCTGAGCGTAGAGATGAAGCTATCGAGGAAATTAAGCATTGCTTAAAAGTAATTGCTAACTGGGAATGTGCATTAGAGAAATACAAGAAAACCACTCGAATTGTTTATGAAAGCCAAAATTGATTTTTGGAATCTCAAGCACCAGATAGACGACCAGGCAGCCCGTCTAGGCTGGTCTAAAGCTAAATGTAAAGCTTATATCCTCGAAACCTACGGCAAGGATTCACGCCTAAAGATGACTGATGACCAGTTGCTAGATTTGCTGGAAAGGTTGCGTACCTTTAATTCTAGAGCCAAAGCCGTAGGTAAATTAAAACTCCGATTAGGCAAGAAGAGACGTTAGCTAATCTGGGAAACGTAATATAAAACGTAATACGTTTCCCGAAAACACCTACACCTACAAAAGATTATGAAGAGAAGATACAGAGAACACAAGAACTTTAGCCTAGAGCCTGAAACCATTAGAACGATTGAAACCAAGGCAATTACAGATGGTGATAGCAATGGCAGAACTTTGGACAAAATAGTCGCAGAATGGCTTGAATTTACCACAGATAGAGACTCCCTCCAACAAGATGCATCAAAAGACTTAGAGTCTATAAAGAAGCGTTTATCACGGCTAGAAATGATAATAGACTATAGAGCCTATCAGAGTTACGACGTAATTAAATCTTTTTTCCCTCCACTCTTGGAGGAAGAGTCAGAATAACTGCTCACTTTAGATAATACCTTAATAGCTCCTAAGCCCCCTAACTAGCCCTGGGAGTATAAAAATTGGACACTTAAAAAGAACCTCAAAATCGCTCAGATTAGGCTAAATCCCTATTCCCCAAAATATCCCCAACCAAAGTCGTATATATAGAAAAGGATTCAATGTTTATCGAACTAACTAACCAGTCCTACCAGATAGTGATTAGTACATCTGTAAAGCAAAACATAACCTTTGCCCAGGCTTTAGATTCAATCCTTCAAGATTGGGTCAAATTAAACCGCGAGTCAGAGTTAGAGGTTATCGACCAGGAAGAGAAATTAAAGGCGATTACGGCTAAATTGGAGCAGGTAGATGGTCTTATTGTTGAAGTGCTAGAGAAGCTTAAGCACTGTAGGCTGTAGACTGGTATTCAGAGTAAGTAGTGTAGTTGCTTGTTTAGCGGGTTCGTGGTAAAATGCAGCCCGCTTTTGGCTGCGCTCAAAGCTTTTACTAGTTTTGTACTAATTTAATAGCTTGTTTTCTGTTTGGGGGGATTAGTCGGGTGTTACTAGCTATTCTCCCCAAGTTTTTATTTAACCGCTTAATAAATTAGGGTATATATGTACCCGTTGCACTCGCATTTACTCCTGCTTTATAGTCAAAAGTGAGCAAGTTTTGAGCAACAACTCCCTTTTCAAATTTTAGGCAATGAGCCATAATTTGTGCAGGGCAGGGGCGACAGCCAAGTCCAGGGTGCAGGAGTTGAACCTGCCTTGCACAAATTATGAGTTTGTTGCCTAAACCGCTCGGCCAACCCTGGGTGTTTATTTTTTTTCTCTAGTAGATCATTATATTAGTAAGACTAGTATCTTTGACAACATTTATCTTAAAAAATAATACAAAATCGCGATCGCATGAAGATAAGAGTTAACTTGTGGCTGACCATATTATTATTCCTAATGATGCTTTCAGGAGGCGTTGCTAGTGGTTACGTTGGTTACTTTATGGGGAGAGAAGCACTCAAAGTAGTAACCCAACCAGATCTTAATTCTGAAGATCTGACTAGAAATCAAAAACCCCTGGGAGGAAAACATAAAGGATTAAAAATTATTAAAGAAAAAGATATTCTGGTTAAAGTAAATAATCTAATAAATGGTAGAAACAAACGATCGCCCAACTAATTACGCCATGGTGTTTAAAATTCCTACTCATCGTTAGTCAATCGATGGTCGAACAAAATTTGTTGCTAACTTTTATTGGTGTTTTTTTACTAATCGCGATTAATGCTTTTTTCGTTACCGCAGAATTTTCGATTGTCTCTGTCCGTCGCTCTCGTATCAGTCAATTAGTCAAAGACGGGGATATTCAGGCTCAGACCGTACAGTCTTTACAACGAAGTATCGATCGCCTTTTATCTACCACTCAGCTGGGTATTACCCTTTCTAGTCTCGCTTTAGGCTGGGTAGGAGAAAAAACCCTGGCAGTATCGATTATTGGTCTGATCCAACGATTATCTCTACCAAATTATCTCTCTCAAACGATCGCTCATTCTTTAGCTCTTCCTCTAGCTTTTGTCATCTTGGCATATTTGCAAATTGTTTTGGGGGAACTATGTCCTAAGTCTGTGGCATTAATGTACCCTGAAAAATTAGCGAGGTTTTTTGGTCCTCCCAGTGTGGTCATTGCTCGTATTTTTCGTCCTTTTGTAGCTATTCTCAATGTATCTACTCGTTTACTTCTCAAGTTAATCGGAGTAGAATACAGCGGTCAAGGATGGTACGAACAAGTTACCTCGGAAGAATTGCAGTTAATTATCGCTACCGAAAGAGAATCTACTGGTTTAGAAGCAGAAGAAAGACAGTTGCTCAAAAATATCTTTGAGTTTCGCGAGGATACTGCCGAACAGGTGATGATTCCCCGTACTGATATTCAATTTCTCTCTCTATCTACTACTTTTGAAGAGTTATTACAGACAATCTGCGAAACAGGTTATTCGGGATATCCAGTCATTGGCGATTCTTTAGATGATATTCGGGGAATCATACACTACAAAAAATTAGCCCAACCCCTTGCAAAAGGCGAACTCCGTAATGACTCAACTATTGAAGCCTATCTCGAACCAGCCAGTTTCATTCCAGAATCTACATCTCTCAACGAACTTCTACCCTCAATGCAACGCTCTCAGCAAAAAATGGCGATCGTCATCGATGAATTTGGCGGTACTTCTGGCTTGATTACTCTTCACGATTTGATTGCTGAAATTGTCGGCGATGGAGGAAAAGATTTAGAATCAGGAATCGAAGCCATACAGCAACTAGATGAAAATACCTTTTTGGTTTCGGCGCAAATAAATTTGGAAGAAGTCAACGAACAATTAGAGCTAAATTTGCCTCTAGCGGACAATTACAATACTTTAGGCGGTTTTTTACTAGAGCAATGGCAAAAAATCCCCCATCAAGGCGAAAAGCTCCAGTATGAAAACCTAGGCTTTACTATCACTGCTGCCGATAGTAACCGACTATATCAAGTATTGATTCATCGCTAATTAATTAAGTTTTTAGCGATCGCTTACCCTCGTTCCTTAAAAACACTGCCATCTGGCATAGTTGCCCCTGTTAAATTTGTCTGGCTGAGATCTACACCGTCTATACAGGCTTGAAATAAATTTGCCTCCAGCAAGAAAGCACGAGCTAGATTAGCTCCAGTTAAATCTGCACCCGTGAGATCGGCATCAATTAAGTTAGCTTGCTCTAAATCGGCATCAACTAAGCTAGCTTGGCTGAGATTGGCTTGGCGTAAAAATGTTCGCTTGAGTATGGCTTGGTTGAGATTTACTTGTTGTAATTGAGCTTGACCTAGATTGGCTTTGTATAATAGAGCAGAACGCATCGAAGCCAACCTTAAATCCGCCTGGGTCAATTTAGTTTGACTCAGATTACTTAAGTTGAGATTTGCTTGATAAAAAATTGCTGCTGTTAAATTTGCCCCTGTAAAGTCAACTTCGGTTAATTTTGCGTGGCTGAGATTAATTTGCGCTAAGTCAGCTTCTTTCAGAATTACCCGAGTCAGATCGACTCGCTGGAAATTTTTTTCTCCTGCTTGATATTGCCTTATAAGTTCCTCTGCATTCATGCTTTTTGGTTACAATTGCTGACTCTCGGTCAGAAGTAATTACTTTACATTTGTTCATAAAACTATCAGGTTTTCTAGGTCTAAATACTTAGATTAATGATGAATTAAGATTTAAATCCAGCAAAAAAGCCGATTAATTTAACAATTAATTAATATTTATCCAAAAATATTTAAACAATATTAAGATTTAAAGATATAAAGTCGGACTCAACAGGAAAAATATTTTTGCCTGAATTCAATTTCGATCGCAAATTAGCCATTCATAATTCTAATTCTAACGACCAAGAGCGAGAAAATATCGTCGCGGCGATCGCTTTACGAATTCGCCAGTCTTTGGATTTAGAAGTAATTCTCGATCGAACTGTGGCGGAGGTGAGGCAATTTTTAAATACAGATCGGGTGCTTATTTATCGTTTTGAGCCAGATTGGAGTGGTGTGATTGTTGTCGAGTCTATCAGAAATTCGGTTCAAAGTGTTTTTGGCTTAAAAATCAAAGATCCTTGTTTTACCGAACAACATCTCGACAGATACAAACAGGGAGGAGTTCATTGGATCGAGAATGTAGCAACGACAAATTTAAATCCTTGTTATGCAGAAACACTAAATACCTTTGGAGTCAAAGCTAATTTAGTCGTGCCAATTGTCGCTAGTCAGGAGGTATGGGGACTCTTGATCGTACATCATTGCGACTCTCCGCGTCAGTGGTTAGAGCGAGAAATCGAACTGCTCAAACAGCTAGCAATTCAAGTAGGGATTGCCGTACAACAGGCGGAATTATACGAACGGGTTCGGAGTCTCAATAATTATCTCGAACAAAAAGTTAAACAGCGCACCGCCAAGCTACAAAAATCGGTTCAGTTTGAATCTTTGATTCGCAAAGTAACCGAAAAAGTACGGGATAGTTTAGATGAACCACAAATTTTGCAGACTGTCACTAGGGAAATCGGACAAGCTTTAAAGATAAAACGCTGCAAAATTGAACTTTATAATAGCGAGCGCACTAAGGCAACAATTGCTTACGAATACACCATCGAACAGCCTGATTGTAAGGGAGTAGTCAGAAAAGTCGCTGATTTTCCTCAACTTTATCAACAACTTCTACAAAAACAATCCTTACAATTTGTAGAAAAAGTTCCCGAACTAAGTCTAATTAATACTCAAGCTACTAGATTGGTTTGTCCTATTTTTGACGATCGAGGAGTATTGGGTAATCTTTGGTTATTAAGACCAAAAGAAGAATATTTTAAACAATATGAAATTAATTTAGTCGAACAGGTAGCGATTCAATGTGCGATCGCCATTAGACAAGCTCGACTATACGAACAGTCTCAGACACAAATCGCAGAACTAGCTCGATTAAATCTCCTTAAGGATGATTTTTTAAGGACTATTTCTCACGAGTTACGGACTCCTATGAGTAGCATTAAACTAGCTTCAGAAACTTTGGAAACACTTTTAGAACAAGAAATAGGTTCCAATAAATCTGCTACTTTCACCAGAGTCTTGAATATTTTTCGTTCTGCTTGTCAAAAACAAAATCAATTAGTAGATGATTTGCTAACTCTTTGCTACGCGGATGCCAAAAAAGAAACCATGACAATGCAGTGGATCGATCTTGCTGTTTGGCTACCACAAATTCTCGAACCATTTCAAGAACGTATTACAAGTCAAAATCAAACCTCGATCGTAGATTTAAGCTCTGACTTGCCTCAATTTAAATCTGATATTTCCATAATTAAGCGAATCATCTCAGAATTGATGAACAACGCCTGTAAATATACTCCAGAGGCAGAAACTATTATTTTTTCGGCTCAAGCGGTAGGCGATCGCATTCAACTCCAGGTTAGTAATACAGGTATCGAAATCTCTCCTATAGAACAACAACGAGTCTTTGATAAATTTTATCGAATTCCTAACCACGATCCTTGGCGATTTGGTGGTACTGGTATCGGACTCGCCTTAGCCAAAAGTTTGACCGAGCTTTTAGGAGGCAAAATTAGTCTAGAAAGCCAAAATGGATCTACTACTTTTACCGTCGATCTTCCCTGTGAAACGACAAACATTTAACATTAAGCATTTATCATTTATTCTTTTAAGCTAGGTTAATTATGATTACTGGTCATGAATTGGATTGGTTGGCGGTATTTGGCTATTTAGGGCTGACTTTGTTTATAATGTGGCGTATTTTCCGTTAAAGAGCGATAGTACGGTTAAGAGCGTGGAAGCGATTATTTTTGTCGGTTTACAAGCTTCGGGAAAATCTTCTTTTTATCGAGCCAAGTTGGTCGATACTCATATTCGACTCAATTTAGATATGCTCAAGACTCGCCATCGAGAAAAGCTCTTATTTGAGGCTTGTTTAGAGGCAAAGCAGTCACTCGTCATTGATAATACCAATCCGACACCAAGCGACCGCCTAAGATACATCTTACCTGCCAAGAAACACAAGTTTAGTATTACTGGTTACTATTTCCAATCCAACCTAGAAGAATGTAAACAGCGCAACAGTCAACGTGAAGGGAAATCCAAGATTCCTTTAGTTGGTATTTTAGCTACCGCCAAAAAATTACAATTACCCAGTTACCAAGAAGGTTTCGATCGCTTATACTATGTGGCGATCGCGGAAAATAATTCTTTTACTGTTAAGCAATGGCAAGATGCACTTTGACGAACTAGATAAAATCATGCGAGTCTATGAAACGGCTCACGATTATTCTGTTTTACCTAACATTTATATGGTAGCGAGACTGGATGGACGTAATTTTACTCGCCTCACCAAAGAAACCCACCAGTTTCAAGCACCCTTTGACGAACAGTTTCGCGACTATATGCTAGCTACCGTCGAACACCTAATGAATTGTGGTTTCAAAGTTGTATACGGCTATACCCAAAGCGATGAAATTTCTCTATTGCTCGATCTGGCAGAAAATACTTTTAACCGTAAGTTACGCAAACTCAATTCTGTCTTAGCTAGTGAAGCTAGTGCTAAGTTTTCCTTACTACTGAAAGATCTGGGATGCTTCGATTGTCGTATTTCCCAATTACCCAATATTGAACTGGTAATTGATTATTTTCGTTGGCGACAACAGGATGCTCATCGTAATTCCCTTAGTTCTCATTGTTACTGGTGTCTGCGTCGGGATGGTAATTCGGCTACTAAAGCTACCTCAATGATGTCAGGCTTATCTCAAGCAGACAAAAACGAATTATTATTTCAACACGGAATTAATTTCAACGATTTACCCACCTGGCAAAAAAGAGGTTCGGGACTCTATTGGCAAGAATATCAAAAAACAGGATACAACCCCCAGAGTGGAGAAAACACTTTAGTAACAAGGCAAAAAATTAAGCGAGATTTAGAAATACCGATGAAAGATGAATATAGTCAGTTTCTTCGAGAGTTGTTAGTTAAATATTAAAATGGCGATCGCGATTTACTGATTCGTCTTATCTACTTTGGTTTAATTGCTAGATTATAACTATAGTCATGACCATAGTTACATCAATATGAATGTTTCCAAAAGTAAACTCAAAAGCCAACTACTAGAGTTTTTAAGGCTAGTAGAGTCTAATGACGAAGAAATTATAGTAACCGATCGGGGTAGACCAGTAGCTAAAATTTCTAAGTATAGAGAAGTTCCCCCAACCAAAGAGTTATTTCAAGATCTGCGCGGTAGGGTCAAATACTTAGAAGATATTACCACTCCTACTATAGAAGAATGGGAGGAGAATTGACTATTATTCTCGATACCTGTTCTTTATTATGGTGGAGTCTCGACCCCGATGAACTTTCTTCGTCTGCTCAAATTGCTATTGAAGAGATGGAAAAGTCCAAAAACGGCATGACTTCGGCAATGGCTATCTGGGAAATTGCTATCAAAGTGAAAAATCAAAAGCTAGATCTTGGCGTACCGTTGATTAAATATGTGGCTAGGCTGAAACAGTCAGATGTAGTCAAAATTATTCCAGTAGAAATAGATGTCTTAGTTGAGAGTGTAAATTTAGTATGGTCTCATCGAGATCCAGTAGACAGAATTATGATTGCTTTAGCCGAGCGATATAACACACCAATTATTACTAGAGATCGAAAAATTAGAGATTTTTACAACAATGTCATTTGGTAAAAACAATAGACAAGTATTTTAAAAGCGATCGCGGTGGAGCTTTAGAATAACTGCGGTATAGAAATTTTAGATAAAGAACTACCAAAGAAGAGATAGCATTATGAGTAAGCATATTAAACTGCACTAGCCCAAGTAGTTAATGGTTTAGAAGCCTTTGAGGAAAATCGATGCGAAAAACGATAACTTTACTGGTTCTTGTAACTTCGCTTCTTGCAAGCTGTAGTAATCCAAGAATCGACACCTCATCAAAGGACTCAATGAAGTCCTCAATAGAGAAAGTACGCCAGTCTCTTCCAGAAGACCAAAGAGGAGAATTCGATCGGGCATTTCAAATTATTGTGTTCGGTCAAATGAAAGACATCTATACCTCAAAAATGCCGTTACCAATCTACCCAGAGCAAAAGATCAAAGAGTTAGTCAACGGAAAAACTGGTCTGGAAATAATAGCGTCTGCTGAAGATGTCAAAAGAAAACTACTAGAGGAGCAAAAAAAGTATATTCTTCAAGAGATTCAAGAATTAGAAGCTAAAAAAGCATCTGCCGAAAATGACAAACTTCAGTTGGCTAAATTCAAAGTTGTTCAATCTCGTTTTTACAAGCAAAAACGACCATATCGGGATGAGGAAGAATTAATTATTGAAGTGACTATGAAAAATGGAACAACTCAACCCGTATCGGGAGGTTATTTTGTTGGAATATTGTCTCAACCCGATCGGTCAGTACCTTGGCTACAAGAGTCATTTAGTTATTCAATTCCTGGTGGTTTAGAACCCGAAGAAGAAGTTAATTTGCGTTTAGCTCCAAGATATTCAAACCAACGGCGCACAGCAGAACTTACTCAAGATGCCGTTTTTACTGTTGAAGCAAAACAACTTAATGGAGCTAACAAAGAGCCACTATTTTCGGCGTGCAAATTTACTCAAAAAGATGAAACAAAATTAAAAAAACTGAAAGAAAGTTTACGCCATGAACAAATAATCAGAAGCGTACAGTATGATTACGATACATTATTAAATCAATATAGATTAGGTCAATATAGATTAAGTCAAGATAGGTGTCCAGAAGGCTATGATTACAGATATAACCGTAATTTAAAAGTCGAATTACTGCCCTAACCTCTTTCTAGCTCCACGTACCGAATCGAGTTGTTTCAACGCCATACCAGCAACCAAGCAAACACTCCCAGTAATATAGAGTCCTTTATTTATTATCAGTACCCATACCCACAAACCGCACGATTCCAAAAGCCATTAGTGCAGCAATAATGATCGGCATGATAACCACATACTGAGTGTGTTCGGGTTTGTCCTGCTTCAGTCCGAGAGCTTCATTCTTGATAATTTTCCTCACTAACATCGGGTTACGTCCCACCAGTGGTTAAAGTTCTGCCAGCCTCAAGAATTACTGACTCTAGATAGTGAAAACAATAACCCCGTCCAATCAATAGAGCGATCGCCACATAGACTATATTTTGTCATCAGCAAATCAGCGAAAAGTTCGAGTAAACATCAGATCGGGAAGGATAACGATAAGCTAATAAATTAGAGAAAATTTTTTAGCCGAGAATATGACCGATAACTTTTATATGTTGACTTGGAATTGGCTCACGAGTTCACCTTTACTCGCTGCTGCGACAGAAACTGCGACAGAATCCAATGCAGAAGAAGGTACTCTAGTCCTGGCTGGAGTCTTGCTGAGTCTAGTCATAATTTATTTTGCTAGTCAATTAGGAGGAGAAATTTGTTCGAGAATTAATTTACCACCTGTATTAGGACAATTAGTTGGTGGGGTACTGGTTGGCATTTCTGCCTTTCGTCTTTTGGTTTTTCCCGAAGCTGGCTCTACAGCAGAGGACTCTTTAATCATCAATCTGCTTCAGAGTACCGCAGGATTGCCTTCAGAATCTGCCTCGTCGGTGTTTGCTGCCCAAAGTGAGGTAATCACTCTTCTTTCAGAATTAGGAGTAATTATTCTGCTGTTTGAAATTGGTCTAGAATCCGATCTCAAAGAATTAATTCGCGTCGGCCCGATCGCTGCTGTCGTCGCAGTCGTGGGAGTAGTCGCTCCCTTTATTGCCGGTACGGTAGGTTTGGTCTACATCTTCAACACTCCCGTTGTGCCAGCAATTTTTGCCGGGGCAGCTTTAACCGCCACTAGTATTGGGATTACCGCTAAAGTATTGGCAGAACTAGGAGAGCTTGGTTCAAAAGAAGGTCAGATTATTATTGGTGCAGCCGTACTAGATGATATTTTAGGCATTGTCGTTTTAGCAGTAGTAGCTAGTCTGGTCAAAGATGGAGAAATTCAAATTACTAATATTGTCTACCTAGTAATTAGTGCCGCAGTATTTTTAATTGGAGCGATTTTACTAGGACGTTTGATTAGTCCTCTAATAGTCGGATTGGTCAATAAAATGAACACGCGAGGTGAAGTATTATTAACTGGGTTGGTGTTTGCTTTCGTATTATCTTATATTGCAACAGCAATTCACCTAGAAGGAATTTTAGGAGCGTTTGCTGCGGGATTGATTCTGGCAGAAACCGAAAAACGCAAAGAATTAGAAGAACAAGTAATTCCTCTTGCCGATTTCCTCGTTCCCATATTTTTTGTCTGTGTGGGTGCTAAAACAGATTTGAGCGTACTCAATCCATCTATTCCTAGCAATCGTGAAGGATTAATTATTGCCACATTTTTAATTTTGGTTGCTATCCTAGGGAAAGTCATTACGGGATTTACTATTTTTGGCAACCCAGATCTGAACAAATTGGCAATCGGTGTAGGGATGATTCCTAGAGGAGAAGTAGGTTTAGTGTTTGCAGGTGTAGGTTCAGCTAGTGGAGCATTATCTGAGGCTACAGAAGCAGCAATCATTATGATGGTAATCTCGACTACCTTTGTCGCCCCTCCTTTATTACGTTTGGTATTTAAAGAGAAGGAAACTGTAACTCAATCAGTGGACAAAGTTAAAGAATGACAACATAATTGGGCCAAGTTTGTTACCAAGACATCTATAAAATAAATTAGCCTGGGAATTTTGCCAAAAATAGTTTATGAAACCAAATTGCTTCTTTTTACGTCTCGATAGATCGAAATTCAAGAATGGGTACTATAGAGTTCTAATGAGATTGGCTGAGAAGATTTTGAGTTCGGCACTGCTGCTGATTAAACACTATAATTGGACACTAAATCCCGCTCGGTGCTTGTATTTTAGTTTTCGACGGGAGTCTTGGCTTACCCCGTATCCGATGACTCAGTTACCTACTGTTTGTGAGGAGCAATAATTGTGAGATTTCACTGGCTATTATCAGGTTTTATAGGTGTTTTTCTGTTATGTTCTCCCGCCAAGGCAGGAAAAATTCTATCTTGGGAATTTTCAGAGCAAGAGCATAATTTAGTCTTTACCACTGACGAGGGGGTACAGCCTGAAGCACAGCTACTAAGTAACCCCACTCGTTTGGCGATCGATCTACCTGGAACTACTCTCGGTAGAGAAACTGTTAAAGAAAGTTACCCTGGGCCGATTAGGGGATTTCGGATTGGACAACCAGAACCAGATACCTCCCGTATTGTGGTCGAACTTGCTCCTGGTTATACTATCGACTCCGATGACATTGAATTTAAAAGTATTTCTGCTACGAGATGGGAGGTAGAGCTTCCACAACCAAAAGTTTCCCGTGTAAATACTGCTAGCAATGAAGATCCTGAAGTTTTGGATCTACCCCAAGTTGAGTTCCCTGAATCTCTCCCTGGATTAGAGACAGCTGAAATCCCAGGTAGAACTACTAGCGATCGCCCTAGCAATCAAACTAGCGATCGTCCTACCGCTCGGACAATTGGCGATTCTCCCCACATTAGAGCCACTAAAAATGGCTTTTTTGTTGCGATTGATGGCAATCGCAAAATGAAAATTGATTCGGAGAGGCAAGGCGATCGGATTGACTTTTTTCTGGAAGGTATTACTCTGCCCCCCGATTTAGTTTCTCAGTCTCTAGGAGTAGACGAATACGGTGTCTCTAGCATCGAATTTGAACAGGTAGATGATAGCGAAGCGGTGATTAGTCTTACCGTTACTGAGGATAGTCCTGACTGGTTGGCTACTTTTAGCCGGATTCAAGGTTTACTCTTAGTACCCAAAGGTAAATTACCGACTTCGACAACTGTTGCCACCAGTTCTGGAAATGCTGAGTTAGAACCCATGGGTGAAACAACCCCCAGCGATCGGCAAGCTAGTCAAGGTGAATTTAGCTCGATCGATGAAATTGAACTGGGCAATGATAATACAAAGTTACTAGTTAATGCTAACAATCCCTTAGCAGCAGTAGCCTCTCGCGACAGTAACGGCATCTATCAAGTTACCATCGATAACGCGGAATTAGCCGAGAATTTTAAAGGGCCAGAGTTAGTAGCAGGTAGCCCAGTATCCGAACTCAAAGTACGCCAAGAAGACTCTAGAGTAGTTTTAGAAATTACTACCAGATTGAGATATCGCCTCGGACAGCTTCGGGCTGAAGATAAGGCGATCGCTTTACCGATTGAAGTTGGTGTTGCCCCTCTCCCTCAAGCAGATGCCCCCTTATTACCGCCAACCCTTTCTAAAGCTCCTAAAAATAGACCCTTACCGATAGTTCCCGCATCAGTTCCTGCCAGCGATCGCCCTAGAGTAATTATCGATCCAGGACACGGCGGAAAAGATCCAGGCGCAATTGGCATCGGTGGGTTTCAAGAAAAAGATGTAGTCTTACCTATTTCCTTAGACGTAACCGAAATTCTCAAGAAACAGGGTATTGATGTGATCATAACCAGGGACACCGATCACTTTATCAGTTTGAAAGGTAGAACTAACATGGCTAACGAACTCGATGCCGACTTGTTTGTCAGTATTCATGCCAATGCTATTAACCTCAGCCGTCCCGATGTCAATGGTTTGGAGACTTACTACTACAATAGTGGTCGTCGTCTGGCAGAAGTAATCCACTGGAATATCCTCAATGGAGTTAATATAGACAACCGAGGTATTCGTCGAGCCAGATTTTTTGTGCTGCGACATTCGACTATGCCCGCAGTCCTAGTTGAAGTGGGCTTCTTGACTGGGGCAGTCGATTCTTCGCGGTTGAAAGACCCCAATCACCGTCGTCAAATGGCTGAGGCGATCGCCAGAGGCATTATCGAGTATATTAAACAAAAGAATTTGTAAGTATATTGACTGGGATAAAGCTATCCTCAGCTAGATTACTTATTACCCTAAAATTACCCAATATATTACTATTTAAGATTAAAAGTTAAACAGATGAAAAATTCAAATCAGCGCATCGGCTTGTTTGATAGCGGTGTGGGTGGATTGACAGTATTAAGAGAAATGTATCGCCAGATGCCTACTGAATCTCTACTCTACTTTGCTGATTCAGCCCGTTTACCCTATGGTACGCGATCGCCTGGAGAAATTCTCCAGTTTGTCCGCGAGATTTTAGACTGGATGTGCGCTCAGGACGTAAAAATGATTATCATGGCTTGCAATACTAGTTCTGCATTAGCTCTAGAAGCCGTACGTAAAGACTACGATCTACCTATTTTGGGAGTAGTTCTTTCTGGAGCAAAAGCTGCGGTCAAAAAAGGTCAACGTATCGGCGTAATTGCTACTTCAGCCACGGCAAATAGTCATGCCTATCGTCAGGCAATACAAGAAATCAATCCCCAAACCAAAGTTTGGGAAGTTGCCTGTCCTGAATTTGTTCATCTGATCGAGCAAAATCAACTCTACACAGATTATACTCATCGAGTAGCTCAAAACTATCTTCGACCACTACTCGACAAAAATATTGATACGTTGATCTATGGTTGTACTCACTACAGACACTTGGAAAAAACCATTCGTCCTTTATTACCTCCCTCGGTACGGATTATCGATCCAGCAGAACATATTGTAGTTGCTGCCGAAAAAGAATTATCTTTACTAGGACTGCGTAACGAACAGCTTCCGCTACCAACACGTTTCTATGTCAGTGGCTGTTGTCAACAATTTGCCAGTATCTCTCAACAATGGCTTGGCTTCTATCCTCAAGTGACACAAATCCATACTCAAAAACCATCATTAGAAATGATGGCTCTCAATCCCGTAGAATAAACAACTAGGGAAAGATCTAAGTAGATGAGTATTTTTAGTCTTTTAAGGAATTTTGACCTGGTTTCCAGTCTCTTCTGAATTTCGAGAAACAATATTATTCCCTTGCTTATACATTTGAGCGATTGTCAGCAAACCATAAATGCTCAAAAGATATACAACCGCAAAAAACAAAATAAATAAAGGTAAGTTGGCTAAGTTCATTTTTTCAGTGGTTGGGGTTGATTTGATTGATTTTTTGTCAAGTAAAATACCCAAAAATAATAATTATTTAAGAGTACTCTCTTGTCATCTGGCATTTTTGATGCCAAAATTTTATGGCTAGATCGAGTGAAAAAAAGAATCCGATATATCGTTTTTCAAAGCGCAAACTGCAATTGTTTCTGACGATCTATCGGTAATTGACATCGCGCTAAGTTTAGTATTAATTGCTACTAATACTCGCGCTCCTCACATCTCAAACAATTCACGATCTCGTTTTATTATCTAAATTGACCGTTGGTCAGAGCAGGCTTCGTCATCTTATATCCGAAGGTGTCCCCAAGGGGATACATAGCGAAGTGTATCCTTTAGGACTTCGATATATCCGTGATAGACGGCAGAGTAATCTCTGACTCAGACAACAGAAATTGAAGCCAAGATCTTCGATCGAGAATAATTAAAGAATGAGTTTAAGCTCATCCAGTTCAGTTTTGCGATTTAAAAATTATGCAGTGGTGCCAAGAACTAATTGTTACTGTATGGCTGCTTTAGCTAATTTAACTGTTCGCATAAAAACCAACTATTACCAATTCAAACCCAATAATCTTGGTTGAAATAAATTTCAACTAGAGATCGGGAATGATAGACACTTCTCCGCTATTCTCGACACATAAGAATACAGGAAGACAAGCGCGGGATGCGTAAAACCTGCGTCGGTACATTCAACCACGCTGTTGGGATCGCATCAGCTAAATAGCTTTAGCCTTTTTGCCCTGGTTACAGATAACTGTTTCGAGCAGTTTAGGCTTAACTGCACCCAACTTTTATCTCGCTCTAGCAACTGCTAATCTTAAAAACTTCTATAATGCATGATAACACATAAAGTCTGGAATATGAGCTATTTACCTAATTATTCTTACCCAAAAATTAACAATTTATTTTGAACTGTTAATTAGTTAATAGTTGGTTATTAGGTTAGCTTCCCTTAAAATAAGTACAATAATATGTAAAGTTTCTTAAATAAGATAATTGCCAGAATTGGCTTAACAATGACATCTTCTACTACTTCTTTATTAGCACCCGTCGAACAAGATCTACATATACTGACAGATAATCTCAAGCAACTGATTGGTGCGCGTCATCCTATTCTGGGTGCTGCTGCCGAACACTTGTTTGAAGCTGGAGGGAAACGAATTAGACCAGCGATCGTCTTGTTGGTATCCAGAGCTACTATGCCCGATCACCAGCCAACCGAACGCCATCGCCGTCTAGCAGAAATTACTGAAATGATTCATACTGCAAGTTTAGTACATGATGACGTGGTAGACGAAGCAGATCTACGTCGTAATGTCGAAACAGTTAATAGTTTGTTTGACAACAAAATTGCTGTCTTAGCTGGAGATTTCCTTTTTGCCCAATCATCCTGGTATCTAGCCAATTTAGATAACCTACATGTAGTCAAGCTACTGTCAAAAGTAATCAAGGATTTTGCCGAAGGGGAAATCATGCAAGGCTTAAATAGTTTTGATATTAGTGCCTCAATCGATACCTATCTTGACAAAAGCTACTACAAAACCGCTTCTTTGATCGCCAATAGTGTCAAAGCTGCTGCTGTATTGAGCGATGTCAGCACGGAAGTGACAGAAAAACTTTATAGCTACGGGCATAATTTAGGTTTGGCTTTCCAAATTGTCGATGATATCCTTGATTTTACTGGTTCGACCGAAGTTTTGGGTAAACCAGCAGGATCGGATTTAGCCAGTGGCAATTTGACCGCACCAGTACTTTATGCTCTTCAGGAGCAACCCTATCTAGAAATCTTAATTGAAAGAGAATTTTCTGAGCCAGAAGATCTGAATAAAGCCTTGGAACTAGTTAAAAATAGTAACGGCATCAACCAGGCTCGCCAGCTTGCAGCTAAGCACGCTAAGATGGCAGCACAAAGTTTAAGCTGTTTAGCTGCTTCAGACTCTAAAAATGCTCTTGATGAATTGACTAATTATGTTGTTAGTCGTTTATATTAGGTTGAGTTATTCTTGAAGCTCAAGTTAATTTTTAGGTTATTTAAAGGGGTTTGGCTAGGTGTCATCTAAAAAACAGACTATTTTAGTCACTGGCGGTGCTGGCTATATTGGCTCTCATGCAGCATTGGCTCTGAAAAAAGCTGGTTACGCAGTAATTATCTTGGATAATCTGTCCTACGGACACCAAGAAATAGTTGACAATGTATTACAAGTCAAACTGATTGTCGGCGATACGAGCGATCGCTCTTTATTAGACGAACTGTTTACTACCCATAAAATCGATGCGGTGATGCATTTTGCTGCTTATATAGCGGTAGGAGAGTCGGTTAAGGAGCCAGGAAAGTATTATCGAAACAATGTTGCCAGCACCTTGAATCTTTTGGAAGCAATGCTGGCTCATGGCATTAATAAGATTGTTTTTTCTTCTACCTGCGCGGTATACGGGATGCCCAAAGAAATACCGATGACGGAAAATCATCCCCATAGTCCACTTAGTCCTTATGCTGCTAGTAAAGATATGGTGGAGCAAATCTTACGAGATTTTGACACGGCTTTTAAGTTAAAATCAGTAGCATTTCGTTATTTTAATGCTTGTGGCGCAGATCCTAGTGGCTTATTAGGAGAGGATCACGATCCAGAAACTCATCTGATTCCTCTAGCTTTGCTAACTGCTCTGAAAAAACGTCAATCTTTATATATCTTTGGTACAGATTACGATACCCCCGATGGGACTTGCGTGCGAGACTATATTCACGTCAACGACCTGGCGGATGCTCACGTTTTAGGATTAGAGTATTTATTATCTGGAGGAGAATCAGATGTCTTTAATCTGGGTAATGGTAATGGTTTTTCTGTCAGAGAAGTAATTGAAACCGCTCGCGAGGTAACGGGTTTAGAAATTCCCGCAATTGAAAGCGATCGCCGTGCGGGAGACGCGCCTATTTTAGTTGGTAGCAGCGAAAAAGTCCGACAAAAGCTAGGCTGGAATCCTAAGTATGCCGATCTCAAGCAGATAATTAGTCATGCTTGGCAATGGCATCAACAACGTCACGGAGATAAGTAATTAGCGGGCGAGAAAATGTTAGTCTGGAAAGATGGCAATTGTGCTTGCTATACGACAGTGCGATTGCTATTTCCTGATTTTAATCTTTAAAATTCAATGAAAGGTCAATCTTTTTTGGTCGCTATTAGCTTGAGTTTGCTAATCTCTGGCTGTAACGACAACAAGTTTACCCAGTGCGAGCAAATTTTTCAGATTGCGCGTAGAGTTACTGAAACTAGTAAAAACGTCAGTTACAGCGATCGTGGAGAGTTAACCGAAATGAAGCTTTGGCTAGAAACTGCCACAATGATGAACAAAGCTGCTCACAAAATCAAAGCTCTTCATATTGATGATAGTAAATTGATTGGCTATCAAAATAAATTGGCAACTATCTATCGTATATACTCTCAGGCTACTTACGATGCAGTACGAGCTAGAGAAAACAAAAGTCTACCCGCATTACAATCTGCCCGTATCGATGCCCAGCAAGCGGGTGTAATGCAGCGAAATTTAATCCAAGAAATTAATGCTTACTGTTTGAATAAATAATAAGAATAGATAGATCGTAGAGACGTAGCACCCTGGTTGACTGACAAAAGATAAATCAAAAACTTTAGAGTAGAAGCTATGAGAGGGCTGAGGACTTGAAAAATATTTTTGGGGAGTCAGTATTCTAAAATTAGATACCACTCAAAATAGAAGAATACTGTGAAAAAAACTCCCGTCTTTACAATGCCTTGAATCAATGGATGAGTCAACCAGTGACTTGGTCACATCTGTGCCATCTAAAAACCTGCATTTGGATGATAATTGCCTTGATACACACTGGTAGTGTAAACCTTACAAAATGGTCGATGTATATTCCTTGTCGTGGTCAGTTCGCTCAAAGCCGACAAAGACGCAAGAGAGCGTTGGCTAAATAATCCCCGAATCAACGTCCATCGGATTTATAAGTCACTAGTCAAAACAGCACTTTCTAATTGGTCAGAATCGAAGTTGTTTTTAGCACTAGACACTTCTTTATTTTGGGACGAGTATTGCCTGGTGCGTCTTTCAGTTATCCATCGAGGAAGAGCATTACCATTAGTGTGGCGAGTGATGAAACATGAAAGTGAAGCGCGTTTCGTTTGCTGATTACAAAGAAATGGTCGAGCAAGCACAAACTAGATTACCAGAATCAGTCAAGGTAATTCTATTAGCGGATAGAGGATTTATACATACCGAATTGATGACCATGCTGACAACTCAACTAGGATGGCATTATCGTATCCGAATTAAGAGCAATACCTGGATTTGGCGTGGAAATTGGTGTCAACCTAAAAATTTTCATTTTCATCTAGGAGAAGCAATTTGCTTACACAACGTACAGATTCATAAAAGCGAATTTTATGGCAAAGTTCACGTAATTCTGGGACGCAATAGCGTCAACGGTGAGCTATGGGCAATTGTCAGTGACGAAAAGACTACCCTTCAAACTTTTGCGCTCGTATGGGTTACGTTTTGATATCGAGGAAAACTTTCTGGACGATCAATCAGCAGGGTGGAATGTTCAACGTTCAATGATTCGCGATGTTTGCGCCTTGTCCCGCTTGTGGTTTATCGCGCGCTGTCGCTACTCTCTACGGAGTGCGCCCAAGGTGTCGAAGTAGTTCGTGCTGGAAAACGAAGATGGGTTGATACCCATTGGTTTCGAGGAAATAGTTATTTTCGGATTGGCTGGGATTGGGTCAAGGCTGCACTTTTAAATGGTTGGAAGTTGCTTGATAGTGTAACTTTCTCTAGCAATCAAGACCCGAATCCAGCAATGGCATCACTTAAGCAAAACGAGCGACGAATATATCAATTGGAATTCAAAGTTCTGACTTATTCCTATAATGTTTCTTAAAAGTTTTGTCAGTCAACCAGCGTAGCACCTCTCCCTACCCCTCTCCTAATAGGAGAGGGAAAATATTTTCTCCCCTTGCAGGGGAGATAAAGAGGGGTCGTCTCTAAAAGGTTTTACAGTTCAATAGATAAATTTTCTGTTGCTAAAATATTAAAGTCCTACATCGGCAGCGTTAGTCGAGACGACAAAATCATCAAAGTAGGCATTGTCATTTTTTTCGGGCCACCAGTCACTACCATATCCCCCATGGAAAGTACTGAAGTACATCGTGTCAATCCCTTGACCGTTGGTCATAAATTTCAGATTATCCATCGAAAGAACCTGTTCGTTGTCCATCCAGACATCGATTTCACCATTGGACTGGCTACCATCATTAACTTTGACTCTTTGGACGAG
>JASJEI010000309.1 GCA_030064795.1 Pleurocapsa sp. MO_226.B13
ATTTTATTATTTCCTTTTAAGATTTTTTTTAAAGTGCATCTGCTAGCTTATCATTGCATAAGGGTTTGATTGCCCCAGGCGATTGTATAATTATGTGAAGCTTTCCAGAGAAATTAGATGCAGCACAGATACTACTGGATGATTTTAGCTAATTTGATGCTTTGGATTTGTCTCGCGCAAAGACGTTTATCCCCGTCGCCTTGGGGGCAAAGACGTTTATCCTCGAATGAGGGCAAATAGATTTATTTGTTTGGTGTTGTTAAGTTAAATCTATTGAATTATTTTAAGCTTGCCACGCCACTACTAGACTGACACGACTAAAATAGTGCGATAAACGATCGCGAAGAACAAGGACTATCTATAAATATCAAAAACCCAAGTGTATCGATCCAGCAGAGAAAGATCGCAAGTAAACTTCAACTCATCCAGCATTTGCTTGACAAGGGTGATTTTATACTAAAGAACAAATCTATTTACTGAGAAAAACTTTTAAAAAAGCCAATTAAGTTAAATATTTCTTAACAAATCCATAATTTCATCTGCTTGTTGATGAAAAACAGACTGGCGTTTGATCTGATAATCGCGATTGTCTGGTAAATTGATTCTAAATTCTTGCTGTATTGTTCCTGGCTGTGCAGAAAGAACGTAGACTCTCTGAGCTAAAAACACCGCCTCTGGAACATCATGAGTAATCATGAAAATAGTGCATTTCGTCTTACGCCAAACTTCGAGCAAAAATTGCTGCATATTTTCTTTAGTTTGAATATCCAATGCGCCAAAGGGTTCATCCATCAAGAGGATTTTGGGATTAGTTGCTAAGGCTCTGGCGATCGCCACTCGTTGTTTCATTCCCCCCGATAGCTCTTTGGGTAGGGACTTGGCAAAATTAGTCAAACCGACAACATCCAGATAATACGAGGCAACTTTGCGTCTTTTATTTGCAGAAACCCCCAATAATTTTAGACCAAACTCGACATTTTTTTGAACGCTCAGCCAAGGATAGAGAGTATATCTTTGAAATACCATCCCTCGATCGGCACCAGGCCCAATTACTGGCTCGTAATCTACGGTAATTTGACCAGAAGTAGGAAAATCTAGACCCGCAATCAAACGCAAGAGAGTCGATTTCCCCGATCCAGAAGCACCTACAGCACAGACAAACTCTCCCGTCTCTACGTGCAGATTAATATCTTTGAGGGCGACAAGAGTTCCTTTTTTAGTTTTAAATTGTTTGGATAAATTCGTTATTTCTAAGTGCATTATTGATTACTTATTTAAAACGCCCACTTACAACTAAAACGCAGGAGCAAGCGGAAAAATAAATCGATCGCAAAACCGATTAGTCCTAAGATAATTAAACAGGCAAAAATTTCGTCAGTTTTAAGAAACTTTTGTGCCAGGGAAATTCTTTTCCCCAAACCTTCTGTAGCTGCTAATAATTCCGCTACCACTACCAGATTCCAAGAGGCTGCCATATTGACTCGAAATGTATCGATAATTCGAGGAACAATGTAGGGAGTGATAACTTGCAACAAAACTTGTCCCCGCTTACCACCGAGAGTATAAGTGGTTTCGATTAAATCTTGGGGGACAAATTTGACACTATCCATAATCATCAAGACATTAAAGAATACAGTGCCAATAAATATCAGGGCAATTTTTGGTGCTTCCTCAATCCCAAGATAGATAATTAGTAGAGGGATAAATGCTGGGGCGGGCATATAGCGAATAATACCAATAATTGGTTCAAACAATGCCCTAATACTGGCAAAAGTTCCCATCAAAATTCCCAAGGGTACAGCCACTAACGCCGATAACAGAAATCCCAAACTGACTCTGGTAAAGCTAGCTAAAATATCTTTGGTTAGATATCCTTCTGACCACAATCTAGCCCAAGCTTCCATGACATTGTAAGGAGATGGCAAAAAAATTGACTTTATTCCTGAATAATTAGCGATCGCCAACCAAACTAAGAAAGGAACTATCAAAGAGATACTCATCAAGATCCAAGATAAAGATTGAGGAATATCAGTGCCGATCCGCCAAAAAGTACTGGGTTTTAAACTAGCTCGCTCGTTTACGACAGCTTTTTTCAGTTTTTCGGTTTTTTTCAGTTGTTCGGTTTCAATCATTAGGATTTTAAATAATATTTATTATGAAATAATTGAGGCGGAGTGTAGAGGGGATGATATCGGATATATTACTCCCAAGTATGTTTAAAGTTTTTTAGCTCAAGCTATTTAAATAAAATAATATAAACTAACCTTTAAGTAAAATAAATGACCGAACTCTCGGTTAGAGCATTCAGCCATCAAATAACTAAATTATTAGTTAGTTTTAAATTTTTGCACTGCTTCGTAAACTTATTGAACCTGTTCGGCATAAGCTCGAACAAAGCGATCGTCTAATATTTTAGTTAGGTCTGGTGCTTCGGGAATAAAGTCCACATCGACCATAAACTGAGCCATTCTTTGAGCAGCAAAAGGCATATGTTTCATATTATCGCCATCACTAAAAGCTTCCAAATTATCTTCTAGGGTGAACATTTTTGTACCTTCTTTAAATAGCTGCAATTCTTCGACGGTAACATTGGCTCTATCAGCCATTATTGCATCCGCTCTTTCGGGGTTTTGTTCCATAAAATCGAGGATATCAAACCAGGTATTAACTAAACCTTGGGCTACCTCTGGTTGCTCATCAATTAACTTTTGACTGACTACTAAAAGATCGGGAATTGCCCCAGGAAATTCCTCAGAAGAGATTAATTCTTTTGCACCTTCTCGCTGGAGAGCGGTCAACCAAAAAGGAGGAAAAGCACCAACAGCATCGACTTGTCCCGCAGCAAACGCAGCAGCAGCAGCACCAGTTTCTAGGGGAACAATTTGAACATCTTCTCGACTCATTCCTTTAGATTCTAATGCCAAAGTTAGTAAAAAGTCGTTTACAACTCCTTCTTCTACCGCAACTTTTTTTCCTCTTAAATCTTCAATTGTATTAATATCTTCGGTAACAATAATCTTGTCATTTCCTGCGGAATTATCATTAACCAAAATTGCTACTTCTCCGTTAACTGCATCAGCAGCAAAAGAAATTGTATCATTGAGAGTCTGACAATTACCGTCTAGTTGTCCCGCAGCAAAAGCCTCCATAGACTCCAAATAGCCGTCAAACCATTTCATTTGCACGTTGACATTATTTTTAGCAAATAGCCCTTCTTGTTCGGCGATCGCCCAAGGCCACCAACCAGCCCAATTACTATATCCTATAACAACCGCCTCAGTTTGAGGTATATCGGTTGTACCTGAGTCGGAAGATTGGGGAGTTTGAGAACAGCTAATTGTCAATACTAAACTAAGACAAAATACACTAAATAAAGATATTAATTTTCTTCTATTCATCCACATTACTAATTATTTAAAAATATCAACCCTAATTTAGAAATCAATTGATTCCTAAACTCTAAGCAAGAAAACATAGCTTAAATTAATTAAGGTTGAAATAACTCTACCCAATATACAATTTTCACCAACCTTTCTCAGTAAATTTGCTTAGTTTTACTAAACTTTTAACTTAATGTTTAGCTGCTGTAAACTTAGTCCGCTGTTCGACTTGACTGACAAGCCAATCAAACCAAAGATCTAAACCGACTTCTGTTTTGGCAGAGACAGAAAAAATAGTTACATCAGGATTCATTTGACGGACGTTACTGGCAATGCGCTCGATATCGATATCTAAATAGGGAGCGAGATCTGTTTTGGTAATTAATAAGCAATCAGCTTCTTGAAACATGACGGGATATTTTAAGGGCTTATCTTCACCTTCAGTTACACTTAATAAAGCAACTTTAGCGTGTTCTCCAACTTCAAATTCAGCAGGACAAACTAAATTACCGACATTTTCTACTAAGACTAAATCAATATTTTCTGGTTCGTATTGATGCTCTAAAGTATGAATTCCGCCCGCAACCATTTTGGAATCTAGGTGACAAGAACGTCCTGTATTAATAGGAATGACAGGGATGTTATATTGACGCAAGCGATCGGCATCTAATTCTGTAGTCATATCCCCTTCTATGACTGCCATACTTAACTTACTTTGGAGTGCAGCCAGGGTCTTTTCTAATAAAACAGTTTTACCCGCCCCTGGACTACTCATGATATTAAGACAGGTAATACCCCAGCGATCGAAGTGAGAGCGATTGTGTTCTGCCCCTTCTTGGTTAGCATGAAGTAAGTTTAATTCTAAGGCTGCGTTAAATGTTTGGTGCATTTTTTTTCAGTAATCAGGAATCAGTAATTAGTTACCAGTAGGGGCTTTTCGCGAAAAGCCCTTGTAATCAGCAACGAATATTAGTTGAAGCAGAATATTCAATGCGATCGATTTTTAGTTCTCTTCCCGATCTGATGTCATCCATTGGCGATCTACAGTCGGGACAGCTATATTGCAATCCAATTTGGGGTTGGTATTCTTGTTGGCAAGTGTGGCAAAAAGCAATTAAAGGTATGTCTTTAATAATTAGTTCCACTCCTTCTAGAAAGGTATTGCGGGTTTGGACTTCAAAGGCAAATTTAAGACTTGTGGGTTCGACACAGGTAAACTGTCCCACGATCAGATGAATTTTTTCAATATTGAGTTTTTCGGGTTGAGATCCATACCAGTCTTTGATGGTTAAGATCAACGCCTTAGTCATATCGGTTTCGTGCATATTTTTATAGCGATCGCTAATCAGTAATCAAAATATGTTTGGGATGGGCTTGAACGCGCTTAAACCAAGCTTGGATAGCGGGAAACTCCTTTAAATCAAATCCTCCTTCATCGGCGACGTGGGTATAGGCATAAAGACCAATATCGGCGATAGTGTAAGTTTCTCCTCCGAAAAAGTCTTGGTTACCCAGATGTTTTTCCATCACCTTCAAAGCTGCGTTGCCAATTCTATGTTTGTCTTTTAATTGTTCGGCGTATTTTTCGGGCTGTTTGAGAATACTAATCCAATAACGTGCAGTAGCAATAAAAGGTTCGTGACTGTATTGTTCAAAGAAAAGCCACTGCATTACTTGAGCTTGAGTATAGCGATCGCCAGGAAAAAAATCTGTTCTCTGGCTCAGATAATATAAAATTGCATTGGATTCGGCTAAAAACTTATTGTCCGCAATTTCCAAGACGGGAATTTTGCCGTTGGGATTTTTAGCTAAAAATTCTGGTGTTCTGGTTTCTCTTTCAAGGATATTTAGTTCGATTCTTTCAAAAGGAAGATCTAAAAGAGTCAGCAGCAAACGAACTTTATAGCCATTACCAGAAGGAAGGAAATCATATAGCTTGTACATAGTTGACAACGAGTTTTACTCCCAGGATTCAGTCAGATAAAGATTGGTACGATATCGGAGATAAACCAAACCATTTTCATCGGCATACTGTTGATGTAACTGCTTCAAATCATCAAAAGAGCGATCGCAGACTTCTCCTGACTGGGGAAGATAAGAAGTACTCATCGCTCTACCAATCAAAGCCTCAGAACTTAGAGCTTGCTGGTACGGGAAAATTAAATGACGAACAGGATTAAACCAAGAACTATCACATAGATATCTTTCTGTACCGTAACGTAACTCAGAATCATAGTTAGAAGCTTTTTGGATTAGGATGCTGTATTCTCTGGTAAACTCATCATTGCGATCGCGATTGTGCCAAACTGCTGCTAATTTACCCTGGGGTTTTAAAATACGAGCAAACTCTTTCAGGGTAGGTTTGGGATTAAACCAGTGAAATGACTGAAAACAAGTTACTAAATCCAGCGAAGCATCTGGTAAATTAGTATCCTCCGCACTACCGTCTAAAAACTCCACCCCTGGATGAGGTTGAGCTACAGATCTCATAGCAGCATTAGGCTCGATCGCCATTACTTTAATACCCCGATCTGCCAAAAGGCGACTAGAAATACCAGTTCCCGCCCCAATATCAGCAGCGATTAACTTGGATGGATCGCCTAACTCAGCGACTATAGAGTCAATTACCTCGTTGGGATAACTAGGTCGATATCTAGCATAGCCCTCCGCACGACTAGTAAATCGACTTTGAGGATTCATTTGATGTAAGGCGGGGTTTTCTGTCATTAGTATGCTTACTTATTTTAAAACTCCGAACTCCGAACTCCGAACTCCGAACACTTGTAAGGGCGATTCGCGAATCCCCCCTACGACTACTGCCAAGGAGAATCCACCTCTTGGGCTTCCTCGTGAATGTAGGCTGGTTTAGCTTGGCGGGGTAGTTGTTCAGACAGAACTAAATGCGCCATAGTATCGCAAATTACCCTAGTCGCCATCAAAGCAGTAATATCGCTAATGTCGTAAGGGGGAGAAACTTCGACTACTTCTAGTCCACATATAGGGGCATTCTGGACTATTTTCTTGAGCAGATATAAAGCTTCGCGGGGCAGTAAGCCTCCAGGTTCGGGCCAACCAGTGCCAGGGACAAAGCCAGCATCGATACAATCGATATCAAAGCTAATCCAAACGCAGTCTGTACCGTCTGTAGCTCTTTCGATGGCAAAATCCGCAGCAGCATCCAAACCCATTTCGGTAATGTCGGTGACGGTAAGAATATTAGTGGCTCTTTCCCGACAGACTTTAACCCCAGGGCGGGGTACTTGCCAGCCGCCAATACCAAGCTGGACTAAGTTTTTAGCGGGGGCATTTGCGATATTGGTCGCATGAAACCAAGGACAGGTATGCATTCTCTCGTCTAAGTCGGTTTCCTGAGTATCGACGTGGCGATCGAAGTGAATAATGCCAACTTTTTTGTCTCCCAAGTGACGACATACGCCCCTGACTGTTGGGAAGCCAATCGAATGATCTCCCCCTAAAATTATTGGGAATGCTCCCGAACTAAAGATATGAGCGATCCCTTTAGAAATCTGATCGAAGGACTTTTCATTGTTAGCAGGGATAGTAAAAATATCTCCGACATCGCAAAGAGTAATTTGTTCCCTCAGATCTACGCCCAACTCAAAGTTGTAGGGGGTATACAAAGCGGAAATTTTTCTGATGCCTTGAGGCCCAAACCGCGTACCAGGGCGATAGGTAGTCCCAGAGTCGTGGGGTACGCCTACAATCGCCACATCGTAATTGCCTACTTGTTTGACATCTTCTAGATAAGGAGCTTTAAGGAAAGTATTAATTCCTGCATAGTGGGGTAATTCTCCTCTAGAAAAATTAGGAATAGAGCGATCGCGAATACTCTCGGCAGCTTCTAAACCGTATTCTAGCCCTTGGTCTACTTCCTGTTGCCAACCTGTCAAGGGCAGCCTGTTTTCTTTTTCTAATGCACGTTGTGCCTCACTCGAATCGTTGTTGGGGGCTGAAAAAGATGGTTCACTCATACCTTAAACTGTTTCTCTAAACTTCCTCAAAATCTACAAAGCCCAGGAGGTTAACAAATCGCCATTGCGATCGCGAAGCTAGCTAAAGCATCGCTGAAACCTCCCGGGCTTTTTTCCCGCCGTGTACTACTATCACTCCAGAAATCTGATTCAGACTGAATCATAGCAGTTCGCCTCTCTCGGACCAGTCATTTAAGCTCGATCGAGCTAGTTAAATCGGAACCCTAGAGGCTAACTAATTTTTTACGTGTTTCTCTGGAATTTAAAGTAGTCTGTTTAAATTGTTCGATAGTCAAAAACTACAAAAGAAGTCATTAATTTTTATTCAAGCCCAAAAAAGTCTAAAAAACTTCATAAAAAAAACAGTATTTGGTCTAATTGTTGACAATACTGTTTAATAGCCCCAGGTTTTTACTTAAATAAATCTGGTTTGCGCTCGGTATTATTAGTACTATTATTAGGTTTGGGCGTAACGGAATTATCTTTAGTCAGTTGTTGTCCCGTACCACCATCGGCAGGATCGAGAAAAGGTCTAAGGTTGATGCTTTCTGGAGAATTTCTGTTCGCTCTCTGGTTATTAGAACCGCCAAGTACCTGTTCTACCTCGCCTAAAATATCTTCTCCAGAGCGACTATCCCCGAAAGTATATACTCCCTGAGTTTGTTGACCATCATCAGCAACTAACAAATTATCAAAAATTAAATCCCGTGTCAGTTGAGGATCTTGTCCTGGGGGTACGGTTAAAATTAATTTGCAATCTGAAGGATCTAATTGAGTGGTCACGCAGATCGTATCGTAACCATTTTCAGTTCCAGTAGCTAATTCTAATAATCCCTCCTGGCGATATTCTTCAAAACGATAGGTAATGGCATCGCAGCGTTTTTTGGGAGTCCAACCACCACCAAGCTCACTGGGAATTGCCCAAGGATATCCGCTATCGGGTTGGCTTTCGGGATAATACATCACTGTATACTCACCATTAACTAATTCACAAGAAAACCTGGTATCCCCAGCTTGAGCGGTATTAGTCCGAGAGGAAGAACCAGAACCAGAAGGAGCATTAATAATCACCTCTGGGGGTTGATTATTTTGGGTAATTACTTGACGTATCTGTTGGATAGAGAGAGCATTGGTCTTGCCAGCATTACCTAAGATAGCTATTGCCAAACCAGACAAACCAGCAACAGAAGCCAAAGATTTTAAAAAATTGTTTGAAGATTTCATAGATTGAGATGATATAGATTTTAGTTCCTGAAATTCTACAAGAAGAGTAATTTAAAACATCAGTAGCGCGAGATGGATTTATAAAATTAATCTAAGGTTTGGTTCGCGCTTCAGTAATTTTGACGATAGAGAAATACAAATGTTTCTGAGAAACCCCGCATCGGCTCTCCAACTAAAAATCCGACAATATCCTCGCGAGTTTTCCTCCCCTCAGCGAAGCAGTGTAGGCATTACTCTTACTTGGCTTGAGTGGTGCGTGGATGCGACTATTGTGTAGTCTTAAGGATTTTTTAAAATACTTTTAAGTAGTCCGACTTTACTTCTAACTCTAATTCCGCTATCAATGTTTTCGATCACAACACCAATAGCGTTAATCACTTGCTCCCTTGGTTTACTTTTGATTAATTCGATCGTCGTCTTACTGAGCTTGATTCCTACTTTTGAGAGCAGCTTTTGGATTTCATTGTCAATTACGTCTGTTTGAGTTATCGACTGCCCTGGTAATACGGCTGGAAGGAGAATATCATTATCGGAAACTAGCTGTATAACTTTAGGTTCTTTTAATTCTTGTTTATGGCTAGTAACATCATATTTGTTTTTATATCCTTGCTTTAAGATGAATTCTCGCTGTTCGAGTATTTGATTTTCAAAATATTTTAATTGTTTTCTCAGCTCTTTATTTTCAGTTAATAGTTCAACATTTTGTGCTTTCAAACGTTCCACTGTATTTTCGCTGTTTGACATCTCATCAAGATTAGCTGCTAGAGTGTTAATTTCCCTAGTAAGTTCCTCTTTCTCTTGTTCGAGTATTTTTATTTTGTTGCGAAGTTGAGTGGCAATTATTTGATGTGATTTACTTGAAGGAACTTCAGGTTTGACTCGATTATATTTCTGTTGTTCTCTTAGAGTTTGAATGCGATAGGATAATTCTGGGTATTTGTAGATATAGCTTGCAGAAACCCCAGCCTCTCTTGCTACCGAACGAATAGTAATTTTTTGATTTTTCTCAATTAGAGTCTCAATGGCTTTTTCTGTTTGATCTAAAGCAGCTTGTTTCTTTTTTTTGGTTGCTAGTTTTAGTGCTTCAATTCTTTTATCTAACATAACTAATACTGATAAACTCCCAAGTTATTATTCGCGTTGATTCTGACAATAATCTAGATCGGCGATCGCATTTTGATAAGATTCATCCAACGACTCATCAAAAACTAACTTAGCAGCACTGCCGATGGAAGTATTAACAGTATTGCGCCATTGAGGGTCGCCTTGAGGTAATATAAGCCCATAATAGTCACAGGTTAGAGGATGTTCGGGTATGGTTTGATAGTTGTTTCGGTTTAAACTCTGACGGTCGATTTCTCCCGTTAAGAAAACGCGATCGCTTACTATCGCATCGATTTGACGGCTTGTATTCCTTTACAGATTTTGTTGGCCGAAATATCGACCCAGTGTCTTACGGCTGATGACAAACAGTATTGTCTTTTGGCTGTGGCGAAGAACCATTAAGACTGGTTTGGTGTGCGACTAACTCGACAATACCGCGATCGTTGATTATCCATCCTTGCGCCTCCACAATCTCTCCCCCATCTTCTTCTGTACGGGCGAACGGCCGTTCGCGGATACCCCCATCTTCCGAAAACAACGCAGGTTCGACTAAATCCACCTCACTAACCTCCGACTCTCGCGGTTGCTTGGGACTGGGCGCGATCCCACCTTTACCCGTGACGATAAATTCACTCAGATCTCCCTGTTGTCAGAGACTTTGGGCAATCAATCTGGTCACGTCAATTACTTCTTTTGGTAATTCTTCTAGGCCCTCGGCGGGATTAGTATCCAGTTCGTTAATCGCTACCGTACCATCTAAACCAAATTCAGAAGAGGCATCGATGTCATTGATATTATTCGCTGGTGTAGAACTTCTTTCTTCAATGCCAAACAGAGCATTAGTCGTCAAATCGATATTGCCTCCCCTTCCCTGGGATGCCCTAGCAATCAGATCGTTGTTTTGGTTGGGAAAAGCGACAATAAAACCAGCATCAATACTTAAATTGCCACCATTAGCATCGCCAAAGGCTTGAGCAGAGATGAAACTATTGTTCTCTAGGGTAAGTTCTTCGGTGATGTTGAGATTAATAATTCCACTTGCTTCTCCTGTAAACTGGGTGGCAGCTTCAATTCTGGCATTGTCGGTCAGATTAAGAGAATCAGCAGCGATGGTAATAGTTCCTGGTCGTCCCGTACCTGCTGGTTGAGATTAGTAGTAGAGATGGTAACACCTCCTGCGTCTCCTGTTGCACTTGCACTAACCAGACTAAAAATGCCACTAGGAAAACCCCCTGAATTTTCCCCATCTGCCGTAAGATCTCCTGTAGCGGTAATCTTAATTGCCCCTGCATTACCTTGACCAAAGGTAGTAGCATCAATTTGACCGCCATTGGTGAGATTGAGATTACCAGTAGAGATGGTAACACCTCCTGAATCTCCTATTGCATCTTCGGTAACCTGACTAGTAATGCCAGTAAGATCACTAGAAGTATCCCCTGAAGTTTCCCCATCTACCGTAAGATCTCCTGTAGCGGTAATCTTAATTGCCCCTGCATTACCTTGACCAAAGGTACTAGCATCAACATCTCCACCATTGATTAATTCCAGAGAACCAGTAGTAATAGTAATATTCCCCGAATTACCTATTCCCTCAGAAGCAACTTGATTAGTGATGCGACTATCATTAAGGGTAATATTTTCAGCAACGTTAATCGTAACATCTCCAGCTTGGGCTTGAGGATTCGTGGAATTAGAGCTTATTCCTCCCCGAATCAAGCTACTGCCCAATTCTCCTGCTGCTAAACTGAGATTATTCGCATCAACCCTAATATTTCCGCCACCAGTTCCCACAACATCGACATCCGCATTATTAGTCAGAGTAATATTTGCCTTATTTAAGTCGTCTGGAAAACTCAAGCTACCATCTCGATTGAGATTAACTATTCCTGCTTCGGCTAATCCACCAAGATAAATATTTCCACCTCTAGCAGTAGCATTCCCCGACTCAAACCTAATATTTCCCCCAACAAATGCCAGATTATTCCCCGAAGCAATTTCTAAGCCGATTACTTCTTCGGAACTGTTTTCGACTCGCGAACGATTAATAATTTCCCCAGAATTCTCTTGAAAATTTAAACCAATCGGTGCATTAATCGTCAGTAATGGCTGCTCTCTATTATCTACCGCACTAAATTCCCCCTCTTCAAATAGAATACTACTGGCAGTACTGCTATAAAATGAGCCACCGATATCTAAGCTGGCATTCTCACCAAAGATAATCCCATTAGGGTTGATCAGAAATAAACTGGCACTACCATTAGCCCGAATTAAGCCATCGATATTGGAGATATTTCCCCCCGTGACTCGACTCAAGATGTTAGAGATACTATCCGCATTATCAAAAAAAGCCTCATTTCCTGTCTGTACAGAAAAATCCTGAAAACTATGAAATAAATTACCGCCCCTTGTTTGTCCTCCTGTAATTTTGGCTACATTACCGTTTTGATTTACCTGAGTATTGACCGTACCATCGGAGGTAATCTGAGCGAGGATCGGACTAGCATACAAACAGCCGAGACTAGCTAAACCAAGCTGTAGTGAGACGAATAGAGCTTTAATCCACCGCATTCTTATCGATCGCTCCCAGTGAGGTAATTTCAAAAAAGAATACCATTGCTACAGGTTATTTACGGCTAGTTGTTACTTAATTTGATTTATCTATTCCTAGAGGTAATTATCTAATAAATTTTATCTATAAAAAAATACTTAATTGCAATTAATATCTTTTCCAAGTAATTTTTACACTAAATCTGCGCCAATACAACAACTAGACAAGCAAGTATTGCCCAAATAAAAGCGATCGCGTTTCGATAAATAAAAATCCCGATGCTTTTATCTCTGTTCAAGAAGATAATAAAACCGCGTGAATGGTGGCGATGTTAAGCTCATTCTACCCATAAATGAGTGGGATTTCATGTTGATGGTTAATGGTTGATTGTTGATTGCAATCAACAGCGCACAGATTACTGAACAAATGCCAAAGATTGATTTCCTGCGACTACAATTAACTATTAACAAAGCGACTCCCGCGACTATCCCTCCTACCCCTACAAGGAGTAGGCGATCGCGATCGCTTTCGGTGACGATCTTATAGCAAGCGATCTGGGTACAAATGTTCTTGATGGTGGCGACGGTAGCGACTTGTTTTACAAAACTTAAGCTCATCCCACCCATAAATGAGGTGGGATTTCATGTCAGTAGTTAGTGGTCAGTTGTCAGTTGTACTACTGACCACTAACTACTGACAAAAATACGCTTTAGGGGCGACTTATCCGACCATCCCTTGAAGGAATGGGCGAACCCCGTCGCCTCGGTGAGCGATCGTTGCCCACCCTACGAATCGCTAGGGCGATCGCCAGCCTTCTGAATAGTCTCTTATTGTTTTGTAGGGACGATCATCGCTTTACAATAAACGCAATAAGAGTTGATAGATCAGACGAAAAAATGCGGTTATGGCGATCGCCCCCGCAGCAGACATGGCAGCGATAATCAATACCGACTGTAAAGCTAAAGCACCTTTGAGTGCAGGAACAAAAACTACTACTCCTATAGTAATTCCTGCGAAGATGATTAGATCGATTTTCTCAATGATGCGACGATTGAGAGCAAAGACAATCCCTCCCATAATCATTCCTAAAATACCCAAGCTAATTCCTGAAACCGAGAGTAAATTAGTTAAACCGAGATAAAGTAACGCTCCTTCAAAGCCCGTAAAAGCTGCACTACCAAGAACTTCGATTAGGGAAAAACGAGGTTGATTGCGTTGAATTGGTGCAGGAGGCGAGGCAGGGGATGCAGGGGAGGTTGGTTGGGGTTTATTGGCAGTCACCCGTACACCTCCACGTCCGACATAAACGCCTGGGGAGACCCCAGGCGACGCGGACTTGTGAGGACGTTGGGGCGAGCTTACCTCGCCCCCTTGTCGTCCGTGAAACGAAGGTGCCTGGGGGTGACCGTTGGTCAAGACAGCTAAAGCTTCGGTTGCAGATTGAAAACGTTCTGCTGGAGTAGGTAACAACATTCTGTTTAAAATAGCTGCCAATGCCTTGCTAGTTTGGGGTGCAAAATCCTGCCAAATCCAGTGGCTATTAAAAGAATCGTAAAGTTCTTCGACTGGTTTAGCTGTTAACAAGGTGATACAGGTAACTGCTAGGGCATAGATATCTGTTGAAGGGTATACTTGCGAACCAGATATTTGTTCGGGAGGGGCAAAACCCATAGAATATATGCCTGTAGATTTTTGGTTGTTTCCACCTCCTACTGCTACCTGTTTAACCGCACCAAAGTCTAGTAGGTATAAAGTCCCCTGCTTGTGGCGCATGATATTAGAAGGCTTGATATCGCGGTGGATAGTATTGTTGTCGTGAACAAACTCTAAGATCTTGAGAACTTCGACGAGGATTTCTCTGACTTCGGTTTCCGAAAACTTACCCTTGGTAGCTAATTCTGTTTCTAAATCTTCTCCATCGATATATTCTTGAGCTAGGTAAAAATATTGTTCTTCACCCGTACGTTGCGCATTAGGAACTATAGGAGTGAAAAAGGCATAGAGAGCGGGAATCTGGGGATGCTTGTTTCCCAATTCCTCTAAAACCACTGCTTCTCTTTGAAATAAATTTTGAGCAATTACTAATTCATTTGCCTTTAAATCTCCCGAAGGCTGAAACTGTTTGATCGCACACCAAGGCATCTTGGGCTTATAGCGATCGCGTGCCAAAAAAGCAGCCCCAAAACCCCCTTTACCTAGTAATTTGGAGGGAATATAGCGATCGGCCAAGAACAAAGGCATTCCACAGTTGGTACAATACCTTTGCTGTACGGTTCTGATTTTAGCTTCATCATCCAGATCGCTAAAAAAATTACGGGGCTTAGTACAACCAGGACGAGTGCAAATAATTTCCATACAATCACAATCAATTGCTAAGGCTATTAGCGATCGACCAACCTAGGTTTTCTCAGCGAATTCGCTCCAGATCGAACTAACAGCAAAGGGCTTTATTTGCTTATTGTACTTTTGTTATTTGGAAATCGTCCAAAGTCTACTTGATTTCTACAGCGTTGTTGTATAAAGTATCGAGGCGTTTAAATTCTTCTCTAGTCGAGAATTTTGGTAGTATCTCTTTACTAAATGCTTCTGCTGCTTTGGAACAATAGCGACTGGGATTGACAATTACCGCTAGCGTTCGCCAAATTTTAACCTCTTCGATTTTTGCCTGATGTAAAACTCCCATTTCTAATTCCTTTTCGATCGCCGTAGTCGAAACAAAAGCTGCACCCAAACCAGACTGGACGGCATTTTTAATCGCTTCAATCGAATTTAGTTCCATCTCTATTTTTAGTCTTTTGGGGTCGATTTCATAGCGGGTAAGAACCTTATCAATCACCTTACGGATTGTAGACTGAGAATCCAAGGCAATAAAGTTCAGCTTATAAAGATCTTCCTTATGGATTGCCATTTCCTGGGCTAAAACATGATTGGGTGGCAAAATCAGAGCAAATTCGTCATCTGCATAGGGTATTATATTTAATACTTCTTGTAGCTCTGTCGGAACTTCTCCACCAATAATAGCCAAATCCACCTGTCCGTTGGCTACCGCCCAGGAGGTACGACGAGTAGAATGCACCTGTAGCTGTACCGAAACGTCAGTATATTTTTCGCGAAATAAACCGATCATGCGAGGAATCAAATATGTTCCCGTAGTTTGAGATGCACCGACAATTAATGTCCCCCCCTGAAGATTTTGCAGATCTTCGATCGCCCGACAGGTTTCTTGACAAAGGGAAATAACTTTTTCACCATAGCTAAGTAGCAAATGCCCTGCTTCTGTAAGCTGCGCCCTGCGTCCACCACGGTCAAATAAGGGTACGTTTAACTGCTTTTCCAAATTTTGCACTTGAAGGCTGACAGCGGGTTGAGAAACATAGAGGCTATCAGCAGCCCGTTTAAAGCTTCCCTCAGTGGAGATCGCCTTAAGTATACGGAGTTGATCGAGAGTAAAGGGAATATCAGTCATAAAATATTATCAACGGTTTTATAAAAATAGTTAATTATCGGGGGGTTATTTAAACGTATTATTAATAGTGCTTAATATTTGATAATTTTCGTGTTCTTTATTCGCACAGTAGCACAATAAAGGGGACAAATTAACTTTTAATTATTGTTAACATCGAAATAGATTAATAATACCTATATGAATCTATCTATAACCGATCTCGATTGGCTAAGCAACAGTCATGTAATTATGCTGTCTTTATTATTAGGTTTTGCGATCGCCCACAGCGGATTAGCAGCTTTGCGTCCCTGGGCAGAAACCAAGATTGGAGCTAGACTATATCGGGTCTTGTTTGCCCTAGTTAGTATTCCTTTGGCGACGATCTTGATTATTTATTTTTTCAATCATCGTTATGATGGGGTGCAGTTATGGCAAGTCCAAGGAGTTCGGGGGATTAAATCTACGGTTTGGATTCTCTCAGCAATCTCTTTCATTTTTCTTTATCCTGCAACTTTTAATCTCCTAGAAATCGCTGCGATCCAAAAACCTCAAGTATATCTGTTTGAGACAGGAATAATTCGGATTACTCGCCATCCTCAAATGGTGGGACAGGTAATCTGGTGTATCGCCCATAGCTTATGGTTGGGAACTAGCTTTACTTTGGTGACATCTTTGGGACTAATTGCCCACCATCTATTTGCAGTTTGGCATGGCGATCGCCGTTTGAGTCAAAGATATGGCGAAGCCTTTGAAAAAGTCAAGGCTCGAACCTCGGTGATTCCCTTTTTGGCGATTATCGACGGTCGTCAAACTCTCAAATGGCAAGAGTTTTTGCGTCCTGCTTATTTTGGGGTTGCAGCCTTTGTGCTGTTATTTTGGTGGGGACATCCCTGGTTGATACAAGCAACCTCTAAAGTCTACTGGTAAATTCGCCTAGATAGATCTTCCCAGGCGTTCCCGATTAGATGTAGCATAACTCAAAGTATTGAAATAGATTTTAAAAAACCGCGATCGATTTATGCCATCCGTAGTTAATCAAACCAATTTTCAGCAAGAGGTGTTAGAAGCGTCCCAACCAGTTTTGGTACACTTTTGGACTCCTTGGTGTGGTTTGTGTAAATTAGTTGCTCCCATGCTAGAAAATATGCAGGGACACAGCAACGAACGAATTAAATTAGTTTCGATTAACGCTGACGAAAATTTTAAATTAGCCAATACCTACCGCTTGAGAAACTTACCGACTATATTGCTGTTTAACAATGGCGAGTTAATCGAAAAGCTCGATAATCTCAACAGTCGCGATCGTCTTCAGCTCGCTCTAGAAAAAATTATGAATAATTATCTTTCTCCTTCTTAGTTAATGGCTAATGGCTACTAGTAGACTGACACAGCTTGCAATAGTGCAATAAACGAGCGGGAAAAACCAGGACTATCTGCTGCATCTGGACAACCCAAGAGTATCGATCCAGCAGACAAATCATCCGTGTTCATCTGTGGACTCTTCTAATGCAACATTTAAGGCGTGTCAGTCCAGTAGATTTCACTAAAGCCTCCGTAACTCAGAAGTTATCGAGTAAGGGGCCAAGACGGCTTAACAACTCCTCTGATTCTCCAGTAGGTGTGTGACTTGTTTGTGAGTCAGTTAGCTCTGTTACTTCCCTGCGATCGCCCTCAGGATCTACAAAATCGAGCGGTTGTCTTAAATTGGATGACTGCTTCGTTTCCCAGTTAGAAACGACTTGGGTCAAATGGGTAATCTGCTGTTGCAATTGTCCCAGTTGTCGATCGAAGTTAGTATTCGTCTGCTCTACCTTTTGAAGCCACTTGTTCAGCTGTCCTTCGAGAGGATCATCATCTTGGGTTGATAGCACCTGTGTTAATTCAGTTATCTGTTGCTGAAGTTGCTTCATCCGTTGGTCGGTTGTGACATCTACCCGTTCAATCTGCTCGGTCAGTCGCGTAAATCGGTTACCCAAATCTCGCTCATCCGAAAGTTTTAGAGCCTGTTTGATTTCAGTTAGCTGTGACTGTAATTGGGTTAGCTGTTGTTCGAGCTGGAAATTAGTATTAGTTGAAGATTCGGAGTTTAATAAGAAGGTTTTCAGAGCCTGCTTGCACAGAATACTGAAGCTGTCATATTTTCCCTTGGACAGTTCTTGCTCTACTGTTTCGAGCAAATTCTGCTCTTCGAGCTTGGCGGAAAAGGTAACTGTTTTGTTGACTTTTTTCATCATCAATGGGTTTGAGGTTATTCTTGCATGGGTTATTGAGTGTTTAGTAGAGTGAGTGTCAAACAAAATAAACGCTCAGCTTGAGGGAGTACTATTCTCCTCCAGAGAAAATAGACATTTTCTCCTATTGCTTATATGCAGCCACCTGCACTTCGCCATATATATACTGTCCCAGTACATTTGCTTTTCGAGAAGGTTCTGCTAGATGTGCCTTCAGCTGAGCTTCTTCTAATAGCACTTGGAAATCACTCCAGAAGAATTCACCGCCACCACCTGTCACAATGACATCAGTTGTTCGCTCTGGAAGCCAAGTAAGCAATCGATCCGACAGTTCACGAGCAAAACTTTTGCGCAGGCTGGGGAGAATTTCTTCTAAATTCGTCGGTCGCTTCGCTCCTCTAGGACGGTAGAAACGCTGTCCTTCTGAACGGTTGACAGCTTGGATCAATAGCAGAGATTGGCTATCGGCTCCCTGAATTTGGCTAGCGACTTGCTCGTAGAATTGGCTCATCCCAAAAGGCTCACTTTTTGATATACCACGGGCAAATCGAAACTTATCAACCATGATCAAATCAGTTGTTTGATGTCCAATATCGACTATAGCAACCGATGAATTAAGCAGTCGTAACTGAGAAGTATTTTTGGAGAGTGCCTCCATCCAGATCAGGCTGCCATAACCCTCTGGAATCACCCACACCTTCTTGATATTAATTGAGATTGGCTCTCCCCGATAAAACATTACATGAGGAGCTTGAAGAAGACTTTTGATTTCCTCTTTCTCACGGTCGAATCGATCTTGAGATTGATAAGGTAATGCCAAAATTAACAGTAAATCATCTTTAAGGTCATAGTAGCCAGCGCAAGCGAAGACTTTGAGGAGTGCGTCTTCTACTTTAGACTGTCCTATTCCCAGATTCGCCCCGAAATCCGAAGCTAGTTGACCCATTGCGTATCCTTTGCCCTGATATTCAAGCCAAATGTCGAGTAAAGGATCTGTTAAACGAGATTCAAATCCTCCTCTGCGGACTTGTTCGACGGTAAGATGAGCAACATTGGCAGGAATGAGAACGACGCTTTTTGGGTCACGATTAATGCAGGCTTTTGTTGATGTTCTACCTAAATCTACACTGAGGATGGGGGTGGTTGTCTTATTGTTGGAAGTTGGTTTAACAGGAATCATAATTGAGCTAGTGTAATTCAACTCAGAATAATCATCCCTCACAATTGTAAAGATAAAAAGTGTTGTTTAAAACAGAATAACTAGAAGGTGTGACTCGTTTAGTGATTAATTACGGACAACTAGCAACGTAAAAGTCAAAATTTTCAACCAAATTATTGCTTGAAGCGATAAGCTCGACTTTGCCATTTTGATTGACTTTCCATCCCTCAGCTTCGACAATCTTGGGCGTTGGGGGATTGAGGTTAAGGGGATTGGTTTTGAATTTATTCCCTGTTATCGAGTCCTGGGGAATAGTAAAATCGGCAATTACCATCTTATCCCCTTGAGCTTCCACTAGAGGGTTCGCAGGTAAACCACCTCTACCCGTATAAATAAATACATCTTTGCCGTTATTCTTCATATTACAAGTTTTTACGATTAGGTTATCTGCTTGCAAGACTTGTTGGGGTAATTCAGCCAAGTTATAGCGATCGCTGGTGGTAAAAGTAGTAATTTCGACTTGACCATCAATCCCCAATTCTGAGCTAGCACTAACCTGACTATCGGGTGTCAAAAACAAATCTTTTGCTTCTATACTGATGTTACCTCCCTGACCAGATAAAGCATTAGCAGTTATTTCGCTACCTTCAGAGACAACAACCAATGTAGTATCGATGTTAATATTGCCACCATCGCCAAAATCTTGGGCATTAGTATTAATTTCTGAGCGGTTAGTTATTGATAAAATATCATTCACCTCTAGATTGATATTCCCCATTCCCAGAAATTAACCATTAATAACTGACAATTCTGAAAGAAGCTAGAAGCTAGGAAATAGCTGAAATTCCCAGAAACTCAAGATGAAAATGCTCACTTAGTAAAGTGGACAAATCAGATTCACGCCTTAATTGACGCATAATCTGAGTTAAAGAAAGATGACGCAACCGAGAATGATTTTGCAGCGAAGTTAACCATAAATAAGCCATAATCTTAATCAATAAGCC
>JASJEI010000310.1 GCA_030064795.1 Pleurocapsa sp. MO_226.B13
CAAGATTTGATAGATGCTATTATCGGTGGAAGAGAGTAAGCGACTGGCAAAATCAGCGCGAATTTCCCCAGAGAAATCCGTCTGTTTGAGTGCCTCAAGAAAGCGCTCGACATCGGTTTCTAGAGTATCCCTGAGAGGTAAGCGAGGAATCATGGACGGTCGTTGAATGAAGAAGTTGGTTTTACGCCTTTTGCTAATTTTAACAACTGCGATCTATAGTTCAAATCCAACAGGGAAAGAAAAAGGTACTGGTCAATTGTCGGGCGGGAATTGGTAGAAGCGGTTCTATGGTTCTAGCTTATTGTTTCTACAAACATCATTAATCAGTGACCATTAAAGACCTAATAATTGTACTCAAGTGCTAAAAATAAAGCATTTTAATCTTGTGAACACGCCTTACTGGATTTAAGAAGATCTCAGATAGCGATTGTTATTTTTTAGCGCTCGCTTGACCAAGATCAAGCCTTCAAACCACCTTAAAGAGAGCTTTAGAGAAGGTGGGCGGTAATTTAAACCTCAATGACTAAGAAGATGACAATTTTTGTCCAGAAAGATGCTTCTTTTTTCAACTTTTGGACACTTTTTGCTTCAACAAAGCGATCGCCAGGCAAAACTGTTCAACGTATTTATAGGGATTGTAGCCCGTTTTTCGGACAGCTTATGATTCCATTTTGGACAACTAATGGTTCAAGTTGCTAGCAACCATTTAAAGAGACTCAAATAACCATATGATCTTAATCGAGCGCTTAAATTCATCCAAAGCGGACAGATTAACGCCTCTAAAGTTTCAATCTTAGTTAATCATTTTCTCAAAGAAATTTTTGCCGACAAATTGTCGGCAAACTAATCTGTTACTGCTGCGCGCTACGCAATACGGCTTACTGCCAAAATCCAGATAACTTTTTTGATTTTGACCTCAAGGTGACATTATGTAAGTAATGTCACTTTCGCGCCGACTCAACTCACGGTAGAGTAATAAATGAGCTCTTTTATTTGAGGCAACCATGAAGGCAGCAGTGAAACCCAAGGCTGCTACAGCTTCCCAGCAACTGCTTCAGTTATGGCTGGGGGGGAAAAGTGCCAATACCGCGGATTATTATCGCCGTTCGGCCGAACGTTTTCTCGCTTTTGTCGGTAAGCCAATTCATCTAGTAACCTTTGCTGAGGTGCAAGCTTTTGCCGTTCATTTGGAGTCAATGGGGTTAGCCGCTTCTTCTAGGCGCAGCATTCTTTCTGCCGTCCGCTCTTTATTGTCCTTTGCCCAAAAAATTGGCATTCTTTCAGTTAATGTGGGTTCGCCCCTCAAGCTCCCTCAAGCGCCCGACACGCTTCCATTCAGGATTCTGAGTCCGATGCAGGTGCAGCTGATGATGGCACTCGAACCCAATCTACGCAATCGCGCCATCCTCAAGCTACTCTATTATGGAGGGTTAAGAGTAAGCGAACTGTGCGCTTTAACCTGGGGAGACTTACAACCGCGAGGCGATACGGGGCAAGTCACCGTCGTCGGTAAAGGTAGCAAAACTAGGGTCATAGTCTTACCCGCTGTGTTTTGGCAAGAACTGCTGCAACTGCAAGGATCTTCAGAAGATAGAAAACCTGTTTTTGCCTCTCGTAACCAGAATAAGGGAGGACATCTTCACCGCTATCAGGTAGATAGAATTGTCAAAGCAGCCGCAGTTCGTGCGGGTATTACCCAAAAGATTTCTCCCCACTCTCTGCGCCACGCTCATGCTTCCCATGCCCTCGAACAGGGAGCGAAAATTCACCTAGTACAGGCTACTTTGGGTCATTCCTCGGTAGCAGTCACTAGCAAGTACCTTCACGCCCGTCCCGATGAAAGTTCTGGTTTATACCTGCCGACCTGATGAACCTTTTCCGTTGAGTTGCAATGATAATGCTTTTTTCTTACGGGCGATCGCTACTTTGGGATCTTCATCTCCTTCTGCAAAGCTCATTAGTTCGGTCATCGACCATCCTAGGCTATAAGCAAACTGGATCAGTTTTAACAAATGGGGGTCGGCTTTTAGATCGCACCATTTGCCTATACCATTGGCTGAGAGGGATGTTATTCTCCCCAGTTTTCGCTCGCTGCCAATATCCTCTATTAAAGTCGCGATTAACTGACTTAAGCGTTGGTGAATCTTACTCTGAGTTATTTCGGTAGGAATTGGCATTACTGGACGATTGGGGTAACAGCCCTTATGATGTTTATCCGCGACTATTGCGGTTAACAAATATTAACGTTTCGCTCGCTAGCGTGAGCAATTCTAGTATATTATTTATAATATCTTATCATTCAAATTATGAATCAGCGATTACCACGTGGAAATGAACCGCCTCTAGGTTTAAAGAGAGAGCCTACACTTTATTATTTATCGGGTTAAAGCGTAGGTACAAAAAGCACTAATACCGGAGTTGAAGTTAGCCAGGAAGAAAATTTTAGTCGCCAAACTGAAAAACCTAGCTAACCCAACAGCAGAGTACTTTGTTTTTTCAGTATACACGAAGTGCCAAAAGATTTCTATGCTCGGAAAAATTTTATCGAGCTGAAAAAGAAAGATCGAACTATCATCAACTCCGGCTTCTTTCAACATTCACTACAAACAGGAGCCAAACATTGTATTATCAGCCCAACTTGGGATTTAACGGCATAAAGCGATCCAAAGTACTCCGCCGTTTTACGATGAAGCCCAAACAAACTTCATTAACCAGAAGCTGTTCCCTTGAAGCCCCTGCCTATTATGGCGTTGCTGGAATAGGTGCTACCGCGTCAGTCGCTGCTAAGATGACTAGATCCAAAGGGGTATACTTGGGGCGATTGCCCCTGCTTAACAAAACGGTTGACTCAGGAATTCGGATCAGCGCAGGCACCGCCCTGCGATGGCGGTGTACCGCTGACTTCTGTTTCTACTGTCCTCAAGTCAAACATCATCATGAAGAGGTACAGTAGATGCAAAAACATCACAGCACTCTCAGCGACCGACTAATCAGGGGACTACGACACATCCAAAACAGTAAATTAGCACTACCTCTAGTGCCTCTAGGCGGAAATAAACAACCGTTAGGTGATAGATGGCAAAACCGTCCCTTTACTGCGGATGAATTAATTGATGCGATCGCGACAGGGGGAGTATCCGTTCCAATAAAGGGGCAAATCAAAAAAATTCAACTCCAAGGTTACGGTTTGCTGACAGGTCGTCCGATTACCATTGATGAAAATACATATTACTTAATGGCTGTAGACCAAGATGGTCCTTCTGCTATCGACAAAATCGCCGAACTGTCTTTTGAAAATTCTCTACCAAAAACTGTAGCTTTTGCTTCTGGTCGCCCCGGACGCTGCCAATACTTGTTTTTAATCCCAGAACAGTACAAAAATGCTATTAAAACCAAAAAAATAAAAACTGGTGCTATCGGGGATGATGGCAAAGGAGAACAATTAGAATTTCGCTGGAAAAATCTGCAATCGGTTCTGCCTCCTTCGGTTCATCCCACCACTGGTAGTTATCGCTGGGTTGAAGATCGTGCCATTGACGAAACGGAAATAGCGTTCGCTCCCGATTGGATTATCCAGCAGATGCTGATTGAGCCTCTAGAAGCAAAGAGGCAGTCCGCATCTAGCAGGGGAATAACTACTGCTGGTTTCTCCTTTGCACCCGTGCAAGGTAAGTGGACTGAGATTGATTACGCCCTATCTTACCTCGATGCCCTCTCATCTTTTCGAGCCGACGATTACGACCAATGGCTCGCAGTAGGCATGGCACTGCACAACGTCGATGATTCCCTGCTGGATGAGTGGGACAGGTGGTCTGCTCGATCTGCTAAATACAAATCGGGAGACTGCCAGAGAAAATGGCGATCTTTTTCAACAGGTGGAGGGGTAAAGCTGGGGACACTAGCTTATATGGCTAAACAAGATGGTTGGCAATCTCCCTTTACTAATTACCAATCGAACCATAGCATTCCTCAAAGCGAACCGAAGATAAACGATCGCTCTTATAGTTCCAATGGAAATGAAAGTAACGGTAAGGGCGATCGGGCTTCACGCAAGCATACTACTCACTCTAATGACAGTAATGGTCGTGATGAAATAAAAATTAGAGAGTTACTGCTATCCATACTGCAACAAAACCTCTCAGCTTCCGCTCAAACCGAAGCGATAAACAGCCTCTCGGCTAGTTGGGGATGGAGCGTGCGGGAACTGCGTACCCTACTCGAACAAATCGAAACCGACCTAGAACGTCAAGAAAATCGCAGCGAACACCAGCAACAACTACAACAATTAACCACTTACAAGCAAAGCAGCCTCAATCTCGACCTCTACCTGCCAGAATCTATTGCCCGACCCATAACCAAAGTAGCCAACTGGATGGAAGCTCCCACTGCTGCTTATCTAGTGGTACTGCTAAGTGCGATCGCTTCCTGTTGCGACCCCCGCACTCGCATCATCGTTAAAGAGTCGATTAATTTTATCGAACCAGCAATTATCTATGGCGGGATCGTTACCGAATCGGGACAGCGCAAGTCGCCAATTCTCAATACCATTCTCGATGGAATCAAACAACTCCAGGTAGAAGAAGAAGAGCGATATAAACTTGCCAAAGCCGACTACGACGGGGAATACCAAGCTTGGCAGAGACAGAAGGATACCCTTACCGATGCTGAATGGAAAGATAGCGAACCAACCGCCCCCAATCCCTTAAAAGAATTTTTTATCGACAAAACCACCATCGAGGCGATCGACCGCATTAAAGGAGAACAACCCGATACCGCTTTTTTGTGGATTAAAGACGAACTATCGGGTTTGTTTAGTTCCTATGGTGCTTACAAAAAAGGCAAGGGAGACGATCGCGAGTCGGTACTTTCTAGTTGGAACGGTCGCGGCATCAAGAAAAACCTCAAGGGTGGCGAGAGGGTCTTCGTACCCTACGATGCCCTGAGCATTATTGGTGCAATTCAAGATACTACGCTACAAAAGTTGATGGGAGATCTAGACGATGCCCAGGGGGAATGGGGACGCTTTTTATGGGCGTTAATACCCCTCAAAGCTTTAAAGCTACCCCGTACCGATACTAAATTTCAATTGGCTTTTCTCAAATCCCTGTACCAAAAAGCACGGCAGTTAGCACCACAAAAGTATCGCTTCGATCCCGAAGCCCAACAGCTCTACGACAACTTTCACTGGCAACTAGAACAGCGTCGGGTGATGCATCCCCAACCGGGAATGCGGGCGGCCATTTCCAAGATGGAGGGCTATACTGCAAGGCTAGCTTTAGTTTTACACCTAATTTGGGAATTAGAAGCAGGTCATACTACTCCCAGTCTATCGATTCCCAGTGCTAGAGTAGAGGCTGCGATCGCTCTAGCTGAATTTTTCTTGAGTCAAGTTACCCTAATCCATTCAGAAGGTTGTGCGGCAAAAGGGATGGGAGGACTGACCCCCAGATTAAATGCCATTTTAAATAAGCTAGAACAATTTGGCGAATTGACGGCTAGAAAACTACAATCGGCTATTTTCTGGCTGCGAAAAGAGAAACCAGATAAGATTCGGCAGGATTTAATTGAGTTGGCTAAGTTGGGCTACGGCAAATTAGTCGGCACGGGCAATCGACTCAAATTAGTGTTGAGTGTCGATCGCGATGCCGATCGTAATGTCGAGCGCTCCATTAACGATGAAACTCAAGATTCATCTGGGTTTGGGCCATCTAAAAAATCTCCTGTCGAGCGGTCGATCGCAGGGGATTACCAACTTCACGAGCAAGACCCTTCAGGGCAGGAAGTAGGGAATCGGCAGTCGGCAGTGGGGTATGTCCCAAAGGAGGCGGATATTTCTCCTCGAAAAAGTGTAGGCGACGTTGGGAAATCCCCAACTGGTAAAACCACGCTGTCTCCGACAAGCCTCTCTCTTCAGGGAGAAGAACAAAATAGCCAAAATGGTTCAGACGATCGACCGCTCGACAGTTCCGATCGAAATCGTGAATTGGTGAGCTTTGGCGCGATCGACAATCGATCGACTTCTACCTCAACAGTAGCAACAGTTTCTCAAACTGCCGTAGCAGCAGAATTTGAGAATTGTATTGTTACTGAGAGTTCCTCACCACAGGTTAAACGGCAGTCATCAGAGATAGTAAACTTGATCCCCCTCGTGTTGGGAATGAAAGTTTTCACTCATCTAGTAGGTCAAGCTTTGGCAATAAGTGAGGATGCGGTCGAGCCAGATTTAGTCACTCCCATAGTCGAGTATGGAGGTTATGAAACCCTAGCTAGATTATTGCTGCGCTGCGAAACTCCCGAAGCTTTTGCCGTATTGCGTTCTATCTTTCCCCCTACCCTATTATTTGAATCCCTTACCTGTATTTCTAATTGGCGAGAACAGCTTGCTAGTCTCAAAAATTTAGAGAGCCAGAACAATACCAATGGTAATAATATAAATTCACCCGAAACTAATTCAGAATTATTATCCCACCAACCCATATATGTTTATTGGGGAGAATCAAAAAATGGGGAAGAGGTTGAAAGTAACGATCGTAACTTAAAAAGCGAGCAGTACCTTGATAAAGGGACGTTAGTGGTCGTTCTCCATTGTCCCAGTCCCCATGGTAGCTCTCCAGATATTACTGAGCTTGTAGAGAATACAGCAACCACGTCTTCAGACGATTTAGCGGTAGTCCAAATTCTCGGACGACCCAATTCCTGTTATCGGGTTAAGCATCATGAACTCATCCAACTCTGCTAATCATAATCAGTTAGAAGCAGCAGTAGCTTTAAGTCTGGGGTTGGGAGTAGAAGTAATCGAACGGAATCAACTCTCAGTAGATGAAGAGCGCGATCGCCTGCATTTAGAGCGTAAGGTAGAGAGAGCTTTTTATGAAGCGGGGATGGCCCTTAAGGAATTGCGCGACAGACGCTTGTATCGTTCTACCCACAAAACCTTTGAGTCATACTGTCGAGAGCGGTTTGGTTACGGTCGAGATGCTGCCTACCTTAAAATTGTCGCTGCCGAAGTTTACGACAACCTCAACGAGATTATGCCGACAAATTGTCGGCAAATTCCCTTGCCGACAAACGAACATCAGTTACGCTACATTGCCAAAGCCAGGCTCAAACCAGAAATGCAGTTAGAGGTATGGCGTGCCGCAGTAGAGCTGGCTAAAGGTAAAGTTCCTTCTGGACGAATTGTCAAAAATGTAGTGCGACAGATTAAAGCCAAGCCAATTCCTATCTCCTATCGTCAAGGGGAAATTTGTCGTTTAATTGCTAAAGATAATCCCGAACTAAGGGGAAAAGGGGGCTGTTGGTGTATCGTAACCGAAGTGTACGAATTTAGTTGTCAGGTCAATACTTGGGATGGGGAATATATAGTTAGACCAGAATATCTTAAATCTTTTAATTATTCAGAAATTGAATGCAAACAAATGGAAGATCTTGGGGTGAGAATGAGCCGACTACATAAAAAATGTGGTTTGGATACGGGAGCACTTTGGATTCTCAACGGTTTGGCTAAACTCGATAAACCTTATTTAGTGCCTTTGGAAGAAAAGCTACTGGCACTTTTAGAAGCAGTATATCTATCCCACGATGTAGAATAACTGCCAAATAAAGATTTAATTTATAAACTTCCACAAAGTAAACCGCTATTAGTGTCTTTTATTCTTTCTTAATATTTGCCTATAGATATAGATTCAAAGGTAAGCTATCTTCATACACATTGAAGTGACACAAATCTACCGATACTAGGATCGAACTGAATATGACAACTGCCTGTTGACCCATTTCTGTTTTTCCCGATAATAATTTCCATAATGCCTGATTCTGTCGTGTCTGGGTTGTAATATTCATCCCGATAAAGCATTAGTCCCAAGTCCATGTCTTGCTCGATATCGCCACTGTCTTTAATATCGGACAATAAGGGACGTTTATTAGCTTGGGACTCAACACCACGATTGATTTGAGCCAAAGCAACAAAGGGAACTGTAACTTGAACCATAAGTTGTCCAAAATGGAATCATAAGCTGTCCGAAAAACGGGCTACAACCCCTATAAATACGTTGAACAGTTTCGCCTGGCGATCGCTTTGTTGAAGCATAAAGTGTCCAAAAGTTAAAAAAAGAACCATAAGCTGGACAAAAATTGTCATCTTCTTGGTCATTGAGGTTTTAATTACCACCCACCTTCTCTAAAGCTTCTCTTTAAGGTGGTTTGAAGGCTTTATCTTGGTTAAGCGATCGCTAAAAAATAGCGATCGCTATATGAGATATTCTTAAATCCAGTAAGGCGTGTTAATAAGATTAAAATGCTTTATTTCTAGCATTTGAGTACAATTATTAGGTCTTTAATGCTCACTAATTAATATTGAAGGTGCAGGAACGTCAAACTCCTTGGCAATGTCTTTGAATGCCCCAGAAAACTTACCTACTGTCTGCGCCCTGTTACGGCACGCTCTGTCTCCAAGCTTCTGAATATAATCTAAAACTACTAAACCTAATTCCCCTTTTTCAGAACGAATGGATCGCAGGACAGAACGAACCTTTGAGGGAGTTAGTTGAGTGGCGGGAGTATCATCGATAATAATTGGTAATTCGGCTAATTTAGTTAGTCCAGCAACCAAAACATCATACTCATCTTCATAGATCTGGTTGTGCATCAACCGATGAGAATCTATGCCTGTGTGCATCGAGAGAAACCTTTTGGTCAACTGTTCGTTGGACATTTCAGCCGAGAAGAAAACTACAGGCTTCTGTTGCACGCTTGCAATATGATTAGCCAGATGGCAAGCTAGCCAAGTTTTACCCATACTAGCTCTGGCTGCGATGATAATTAAATCTTGTTTGATTAATCCTCCAATTAGAGCATCTAAATCATCTAATCCAGTAGGATAGGCAGGAAATGAACCTTGTTCTATTTTGTGAAACACAGATGCCAGACAATCACCGATAGGTAGAGGCTTAAACTTATCTTGTTTGTTGGTGGTGAGGTTAAATATTTTTTCTTCTAACGTATTGAATACTGAAGTTAGTTCGGTGGCATTGTCGTATGCTAAATTCTTAATTTCATTTGCTGCTGTTATTAATTGACGGCGTTGGTATTTCTCTAGAACCAAAGCAATGTAGCGGTCGATATTGGTAGCAGAAATAGTTTGGTTAAGTAGTTTGGCTAGTTTAGCTGTGCCTCCTGCTTTGGTTAATGATTTGTGGTCTTTTAACCAAGTAGACACGCCTAGAAGATCTGTTAGTTTATCTTGCCCATGTAGTTCTAATGCTGCCTTGTAAATCTGTTGGTGAGCAGCAACGTAAAATGCTTCAATGGGATTAAGGGTAGTTTGTTTTTGGTGCTGAAGTTCGTGAATGTAAGCTTTAATCTCATCCCATTTGTAGAGATAAGAAATAGAGCAACCAGCTACTGTCGCTATGTTTCTGAAGGTTAGAGGCTTATTTTGTCGTCTTATTTGAGCAATGGCTTTGAGTACCTGCTCTTTTTTCTGTTCCTTTCTTTTAGCTTGAGTGCGACGGAGAACTTCAGCCTGTTTCTCTCGATTAGCCATTTGCTAACCTCCTAAGTTCGGGTAGCCATTTATTCATCGCTTCGACGGTGCTGCGAGCTTCTTCAAAGGCTAGTTCTGCACCTACTTTTTGGGCTTCAGTTAATCTTTGATGTTCCCCTTTATACTGGCGTTCGTAGAGGGGTAATTTCCCCGTACTCGGTCGAAAACTCGAACAGCCATAGCACTTGGGATAAAGATTAACTGGGCAGGGTGTTTTAGGGTCTTTAGTGCAATATCCGTAAACCACCAAGCGAGGTGGTATATCGAGATCTAATTCGTAGGCTTTAGGGTTTTTGAGTAAACCTTCGGGTAAAGATTGCCAAGGTAGAAATTTGTTGTCGGGATTAAGTAGAAGTTCTTGGAAGGGTAAATCTACTTCGGCTATTTGCTCTCTAGTCGGTGGCGTGTAGTGTTGAAATGTCGTGTTCGGATTTTTATGACCAGCATAGAGTCTCGCTGCTTCTATGCCAAATTTGGTACGAATCTCTTGTAATTTACTGGGACGGGTTATTTTGCTGATAAAGTCAGGTTTTTGTCCGTTGGCATCCTCTAGGTTCTCTTTTTCTATTACCATCCGAATGATACGAACCATTGGGTTTTGACCGCTGTCATTTAATCTATGCCTTACCCATAAGTCTCCAAAGCAAGAGGGGAAGAAGCATGTAACAGTTTCCAGATAGAAGCAATATCATGTAATCGTGACAGCCCTTTCCAAAGAGTTTTGACTCCAGGAAAACCATCATGTTTACGAGCTAAAAAACCTCCAAGCTGGGCAATCCAAACTACAGCTTGCTCTATTGAAGGCGGTTGAGAACTAGGAAAAGGGACATGGTGAAAATGACAGTAAAGAGATTGCCATTCATAAGCCTCTAAGATCGTATCGCAAGGAAGTTCAGGATTTTGTCTCGCTTGATAAGTGAGCCAGAGTAATCGCCAAGCAACAATAGCGTAAGTCGCTAAAGCTTTCTTAATCCGTTCTGCGGTTTCCAATTGAAGATGTTCAATTCGACAACCACTTTTCAGGACATAATGATAACGTTCGATTAGCCAACGATAAGTATACCAACGGACACAGCGGACAGCTTCTGAGAAGTTGTTAACTTCTAAAGTCGTAAGTAAGAGCCAATTAATTGGTGTTGCCCCAGTCGGAGGATTGTCTTCAGTAGCAGAAATAACATTCAAAGTAATCGGCTCCCTAGTAGAACTTTTGGGGCGATTACTCGGAACTGGAAAGGTAAAACTAGCATAACTAATCGTTAAATTAGCTTCTCGGGTAGGTTGATCATCTTTTCTAGGAACAGAAATAACCAATTGACCACTCGAAGGAGTATGCGCAATTGCCTCCTTAACAAATTTCAGTTCATGATTGATGCGACGATTATGCTTGGCTCGAATTAATAACTCGGAGTTAGCTTCTCTTTCGAGGGCAAATAGCTCATAGATATCTCCTTCTCGGTCAGTAACTGTCACCACGGTAGTAGTTGATGGAATTGCTAATTCGGTTGTGACTAAACCTGTTAGCCATCTTTTACTTTCCTTGTTCAGAATACTTGCTCTTGCCTTCTGGTTCTTTTTCTTCTTCTTAGTTTTGGGTTTTCTAGTCCATATTTGCTGATCTAAAATTCCCAAAGGGACTCCTTGAGTTGTGGATGCCATGATGGAATGGACTTTTAATCCTCTGACATATTTTTGTGAGCAAGTCAGACCAAATCCCTTCTCCCAGGTTTTTGCTTGATGATGGGTGAAGTTGAAATCACTGGTATCTTGTATTGCCAAGATGATCTTCTCCTTGGATGCCCTTGCTGCTGTCTGTTTCTGATGTGCATCAATTATGTCTTCCAACTCAATCCGTTTTGATTTCCAGAAATTATAGGTAGCTTTTGTATTCGCCCAATCACCACTGGCTTGTGGCACACTGGCTTGTGGCTGTTTTGCTAAATTCTCGACGATCTTGATTAATCTTTTATTTAATCGTTTGTCTGGTAGATTGGCATACTTGAGTTCTTCTTCTGCCCAGGATTGCATTAAATGAATTCCTCTAGCTCTTTGATGACTAGAATACATTCATAGCAACCTTTTCCGTACTTATGGGTAAAGCATAGATCTAAAATAACCTGATTTTTTCCTATTTACTGAATCTTAACTCTGATTTATTGGCCCAAATAAATCCCCGATTTTTCCCCATTGTACACTTCATTATTTTTCGGCAAGATAGTTGACATCAAAGTTACACACCTCAAACTTATTACATATTTAAGGAGAAAAATCATGATTACAGAAATGAAGGGACCTCACGGACATAAAATTGATATTGAGAAAGAATTGGACCGAAAATTTGCAGCACCTAATCGTATGCTTGGATATATATCACCGTCGATAGGATCGTTTACTCTCTCACAAAACAACGATCCAAATACTGGTCATGCATCTTTTGTGTGGCATCATTACGAACCTCACGGAGGTAACAGTCATTTTGAGGTCGACTGGCATGACGATCCGTTGGAATATGTGGGAGGATTGATTAATAACGAGTATTGGTGCTATAAAGTCAAGGAGGATCCAGAGCCACAGGAAGGACCCGTCTATATTGCCTTTGCAAAGGAAATCATGCTGGATAGGAAATCTGGAGTCAATGACGAAGGATACAGAATCATTTATGTCGATCATGGTTTCGTTCATCTATGGGCTTGGGATGGTAAAACTTTCCAAGGTCATGAAGAATAACTTAGCTTTAATTTATGCAAGTTATTGAACTGAATTGAGCGATTTTCTCTTAACATAACTCATCATTTTTCGATGGGTTATGTATTGGCATAGTTGCCGATGGTGATTTCTAGATAGTGAAAAATGATCGATCGCCAATTTAATAATACTTATGTATTTACAGCGGTTTACACTTCAATTTGAGACACAAAATCAAGAAGACTCCGAGAGAATTAGTTTATTGCTGTACCTGTTAGTTATGCAAACCGCTGTAATCTAATGGGGGTTGAGACAGAAACTTGGGCGACAAAAAGGGGAATTGCGATTGAAAAGAGAAATAGTAGGAGTAATAGGATAGATCGCACTCGGTAGAGTTTTTTAATACGATTTCTCAATCTCTGCTGGAGTTCAAGTTTGTGTACTACTGTTTTCTCTCTCAATTATTCATTAATCCTCTACCAAGACTTCCACAATACCGTCAATGAGTCTGACTTCACTACATACTCCGCTAATCTAGCTAAATCTAAATTAGATAATTAACTACTATAAATTGTGTCCCTACCTGATTTCATCCTATTTTTTAAATCGATCACCTAAGACAACCTGATTTTTTTCCTATTTACTGAATCTTCAACCTGATTTATTGGGGACAAAAACACCTGATTTTTTCCCATTGTTGTTAATAGTTTTTAGTTTCATTATGTATACATGGAAAGCAAAGAAAACAAGCAAATAAGCTTTCAAATCCTTTAATAATCTAATTAAAAGCTTTTCTATCAACAACTTCTCAACAACAAAACTCAATTATTCAAGGAAAAAATCATATGAGTCAAGATCTATCAGAAAGGAAAAAAATTGAACCTTTACATGGGCTAGTTCTTACTGAAACCACCGCTACTATCAAGGTTACTAGCACTGGCTGTACTAAAAAGGAGGATTTTCAACTACGACTGCAAAAATCAGAACCTCCTATTCTGTCAATAATTCGTGTTAAACCCGATCTTTGTAAGGCTGCCCCACATAGCATCGATGTCGTCTTCTCTCTCAAGGAAATTGGGGCTGCTAATTTTACGGTAGCCAATCTTTTCGCACCAGGACCATCCCTTATTCAAGGAGAAAAACCAATGCTTAACAAAATTAAAGCTGTGCTTAAAGATGATCGGGTACGCCAGAAAATTAAAGAAGCAAAGACACAAGATGAAGTTATCAAACTGGTCACAAGTGCTGTTGCTGAAAAAGGTGAAAATTTCACTACAGAAGATGTAACTCAAATGCTGGCCTACGTCGGGCTTCATAAATTGCCTGAACTGAGCGAGGAAAAACTACTAGCTGTAGCGGGGCTTCGCTTGGAGTGGACAGATATTACTTGTCGTCCTTGCTACACAGATCGTTGTCTGTAGGTGACGCATAAAAAGTTTACGTTGTAAGCGATAAGACACTTTGCCAAAGTCTAGCCTCAAGACGTAAAGTAGTTGACCCAAAACCGATGTTTTTGACGGAAATTAATTAAAAGCTTTTCTGCCAATAACTTCTCAACAACAAAACTCAATTATTCAAGGAGAAAAATCAGTGCTTAACCAAATTAAAGCTCTACTTAAAGATGAGCAGCTACGCCAGAAAATAAAAGAAGCAAATACCCAAGACGAAGTTATCAAACTGCTCACAATTGCTGCTACTGAAAAAGGTGACAATTTCACCACAGAAGAGGCAACTCAAATTCTGACCAAATTTGCGCTTCAAAAATTGTATGAGCTGAACGAGGAATATTTACTAGCTGTAGCGGGGCGATCTACCCTGCCTTGTTATCGCCCTCCAATCACAATGTGGTAATACTTTTGAGTTGACTGTTTTTGCATATTCTAGCCTAAAGACCTAAAATCCTTAGCCCAAAACCGATATCTGAGAAGGACTTCTACAAAGTTATTTGGTTTTGGGCAGTTTCGATACCTGGGTATTTTAAACAGTTTGCCTCAACAAATCATCAGACTACTTGACTCATTTCTGAGTTGAGTGATTTCTAACATTGAACTCAAATCAGAATTTAAGAAGAGGAATTTCCCATGTCTCAACTGCTTGTTAAACACCGCTACATTACCCAAACTGAACTTGCTACGATTGTTGCCAATGCCAGTTTCCTTTGGGAACGGCTCGATCGAGAACGTTTCGTCGTTGCTACAGAAAAGACACACGAACAAACGATTGAGAATCGCCTCAGTCGCTGGTGTCAGACCGTCTCCCATGAAGGTAAACTAGCAACTTTGCAGAAACGCTTGCAGTGGGAGAATTTAGACCTCGATATGGTTCGTCCTCGATTGGGAACAGTACAGCTTGCAGCCGAACAGCCTTTGCCAACATGGGCAGAAACCTTACGCCAAATCATGCAAACTGCAATAGAGTTCAATCCTGACGCTGAAGTATTACTGCCAACCAAGCCAGAAGCGCCCGTTGCCTTTGAATATATCCTGTTGCCTGCTATCAAAGTTGCTAGACAAAATTTACTGACTCGCTTGGGGTCTGCTCAGTTCTCCTCAGCCGAACTTCCCCTATCTATCCTTTCGGAAGAGGCTTATCGTTCCCTAGAGCGTAGTCTGTTGCAACGATTAGCTACGATCTCTAGCAAGACTCTGGATTTTGAATTCTCTAAAGTTCGTCCCTTTGGTCAAAATTTACTCAACCTGCTGGGGCTAGAAGAAGCCAGCAATAGCAAGACACAATATAATCAGTTTGTCGATCGACTCTTAGAGAATGGTTTAGGCGACTTTTTCCAGAAGTACCCCGTATTAGGTCGGTTGCTCGCAACCGCCGTGGATTTCTGGGTTGAAGCAACGGCTGAATTTATTCAGCGTCTGAATCAAGATCGGGATGCTATTCAGCAGACATTTGGCCTAATGACAAATAATAAGTCTCAGGATGGGGACGTAGAGAGTCTCCAGCAACCTCAAAATACTGAATCTAGCCCCCCTAGCCCCCCAAGTTTGGGGGGAACAAGATTTCAAAGTCCTCCAGAATTGGGGGATTTAGGGGGCAAAAATCTCAGAGACGAAACACAAGAGACTTATGTGTACACGGTAGGCCTAGATCGAGGGAAATCCAAAGCAGAACCAAAGCCTTTAGGCAAAGTTTCTCAAATCAAAGCCTCCCTTTCCGATTCACACAATCAGGGACGCAGTGTCATTCTGCTCACCTGGGAATCAGGACTAAAGCTAGTCTACAAACCCAAGGATTTAGGTCTAGAAGTTGCCTGGAACCAGTTTCTCCACTGGTGTAATCACCAAAGCCCACTATTAGATCTTAAGGTAATCCAGGTACTCAACCAGCAGGATTACGGCTGGGTTGAATATGTCGAACACCAACCCTGTACAGACGAAGCAGCGGTCGAGCGATTTTATCGGCGGGCAGGTATGTTGCTATGTCTGATCTATGCTCTACGAGGAACCGACTGTCACCATGAGAACCTGATTGCCAGTGGTGAACACCTAGTGTTAATCGATACAGAAACCCTGCTGCACCATGAAGCCAATGCGATCGAAAATTCACCGATGGCCCAAGCATTGGAATCAGATTCAATGCAACTGTTTTGGGACTCTGTATTACGTACAGGACTTTTGCCACGTTGGGACTTCAGTGACGATAAGCGTATTGCCTACGATATTAGTGGTTTGGGCAGTATCGATTTTCAGCAAGCCGATCGAAAAGTGCCACAGTGGCAGAACATCAACACCGATGATATGCACCTGCGTAATGAAACAGTCACCTGGTCGATCGAGAAGAATGTCCCCCTTTTAGAGGATACTGCTTTGTCTCCCAACGATTATCAAGAGCAACTTTGTGAAGGGTTTGAGCAGATGTACCGCTTTTTGATGGCTCATAAGGAGAGCTTACTGGCACCAGAGAGCCCCTTAGCAGTCTTCCAGCATCAGCAGGTTCGATGTATTTTCCGAGCTACCCGCATTTACTTCACCATTTTACAACAGGTCTGGTTCCCAGATTATCTCAAGAATGGCGCAGACTACGGTATTGAACTCGATCGTCTCAGTTATGCCTATCTAGTTGCCCAAGAAAAACCCAATGCCTGGCCCATCCTACGGGCAGAAATCCAGACTATGGAGCAGTTGGATATTCCTTTCTTGACAGCCAGGGCGAACAGCGATGCCCTAGCTCTGAAGGGTATCTCAGTAATTCCCCAGTATTTCAAGCAACCCAGCTATCAGCAGGTTAGAGAACAATTGCAAGCTCTCGATGAAACGGACTTAACCCGACAAGTAGCCATTATTCGAGGAGCTTTTTATGCCAGAGTCGCACAAACCACTACGGAGAAGCATCAACAATGGCAGCACGAATCTTTGCCCCTCCTTAGCTCAGAACAACTGATTCAAGAGGCGCGGAAGATTGCCACTGAACTTGAAGCCAGAGCGATTCAAGACGCTGATGGTAGTCTCAATTGGATTGGTATGGGTTTTGTCCCTGAAGCGGAGCGATTCCAGTTACAAGTTCTGGAAGATGGTCTCTATGATGGACGCTGTGGGGTTGCCTTATTCTTTGCTGGACTGTATCAGGTGACTCAAGAGCCTCGATTCAGTGAGTTGGCATTACAAGTGTTACGACCTCTACGGCGACAACTGGAAATATTGGAACCAGAGGCCCAGCGACGCTTTGCCCGACTCACGGGGATAGGCGGTGCAAATGGTTTAGGGTCAATTATTTATACCTTGGTGAAGGTAAGTCAATTTCTCGAAGATAAAACCTTGTTGACTGATGCAGGTCAGTTTGCCAATTGGATTACCCCAGAATTGATTAGCGCAGATCGACAGTTAGATATTATGGGCGGGGCAGCTGGAACAATTTTAGGATTATTGTCTCTCTATGAAGCGACAGCTGAAACTACGGTTATAGAGAAGGCGATTACCTGTGGAAAACATCTGCTCGATCAACAAGTTAGTGAAAACGATGCGCCCAAAGCTTGGAGTACATTAGGCAAACGACCGCTCACTGGTTTCTCCCACGGTGCAGCAGGAATTGCCTATGCTTTATTGCGACTCTACGGTGTCACTCAAGAGCAAAATTACTTAGAAACTGCTCTAGAAGGCATTGAATATGAACGCAGTGTCTTTTTAGAGAAATATGCCAATTGGCCAGATTTCCGTAGCTTGGAAGGCAGAGACCCTATATTTCTAGTTCAGTGGTGTCACGGTGCAGCAGGAATTGGTTTGGGACGTTTGGGTAGCTTAGGAATTGTAGAAAGCTCCGAAATCAAGCGGGAAATTGAAATTGCCCTGCAAACTACTCAGAAGCATGGATTGCAGGCGATCGATCATCTGTGTTGTGGGAACTTAGGTCGAGTCGAGGTGCTGTTGGTTGGAGCCCAGCGACTCTCTCGTCCAGATTTTCGTCAGCTTGCTCTACAACAAGCCACCAATATCGTTGCTAGAGCCAAACAAACAGGAGCTTATCAACTGTTTAGCAACTTGCCTATTTCTGTGTTTAATCCTGGCTTCTTCCAGGGTACGGCGGGGATTGGCTATGAGTTGCTACGTTTAGCTGATAATAACCTGCCTTCCGTTCTCCTATGGGAGTAACCGAGCGCAATTAGAAGCGATCGCCAGGGTTTACTGGCTACAAACCAACCTTTTTTTGAAAGTGATTAAAATCAATGCCTAAAACAAGTTGCACACTGGGTCAAGTAATAGTGCGATCACCCGATTTTGTAGTAGCGTGTCCATTCAATTTTGTTGGGTAGTGGTGAGCGTCTCGCTCACGATTAAATATCATGTTTTAGAGATAATGATGGCGTGGTGACTTGACCAAGACCCTTCGGGGCAGGGAAAGGGGAAAAGGTAAAAGGGAAAAAAGATTAATCTTACTCTTTAACCTTTAATCTTATCCAAACGATTATCAACTAATAACTAATATCAGCTTAAATTCAAAGGAAAATCTAATCATGTCTAAGCCACCCGTTGAACAAGCATATATAGCTTCTTTGTCGGAATATCCAACAATGTGCATAGCCTTTTTTGGTGTCCAATATATTACTAAAGAAGGAAAACATCTGTATAAAAAATCAGGCATTGAGTCAGAAATTTTTGACTCTATGGAGGCAGCATTAGATGAAGGACTTTTGCTCAATCGACCCCTTAGGACTCCAGAAGGTCTTGTGCTAATGCAGTATTGGCGTTCTTACGAAGAACTAGAACTGTGGGCACATCAGTTTCCTCATAAGAGCTGGTGGGATTGGTTAATAGAAAATGAAGGAAAGGGTGTAAGTTTCTATCACGAAATCTATCAAGTTAAGACGGCTGAAGCTATCTACGAAAAGGGAGCCAAGCCTGTAGGACCTGCTCAATTTTGTTCCTTACTTCCAGTTAAAAGCGGACAGGGAAAATCTAAAGAACGTCAACAAAGTTTTGCTGATGCTGCCAATCATAGCCAATGCGTTTGGCACAAACCTCAATGAATATTTGGAATAGATATTAAACAGAATAATCAATTAATTCAGAAGAACATCATTTGTTATCTAAATGACAAGAAAATCATGAATCATCGTCAACCAATAACTCTCAAAGAGCGATTGTTCCAAATAAAGCAGGGTAGTAAATATCGCTCGACAAATAATCGAAGACTTAAAATAATAGCCTTAAAAAGAAATAAGAGGAGAATTTTTAATCCATTAATTAAACTGCAAATTCGTCTTGTTTCTTGTTTTGATTTGAAGATTTTAACTGTAAAAACCTTGAACTTAATTATCAATATTTTTAGGTGGATAGGACAGGTTTTATTGGCAAAAAAGAATGAACCTTGTATTAAACACAAGCGCGATCGACATGGTAATTCATATTGGCAAATTTATGACTTTACTACCAACAAATCCTATACTTTTGATTCAGAGTCAGAGGTAAGAGCTTGGATAGAAGAACGTTATAATCGCTAAATGATCTTAATATTTTGTTAATTCTTTCCAGATGTTGGACAACCTGTCGAATTCTCCTTCAAGCGTTGAGAGCCAGTAACAGTAGGATTATAAGCAACAAGAACAATCTCTCCTCGCTCATTAAAGACCCATCCTTGAGCAGGAATAATAGTTGTTGGCACGGAAAGAGAAGAACTAATTTGCTCCCCTGCTTCCCTATTACCCTGCTCCCTTGCTACCATTGGTGCTGGTTCGACTAACCCTACCTGAGTCGCTTCACTACTGAGATCTTCGCTAAGACTGGGAGGTAAACCACCTCGTCCAGTGATGACAAATTCACTTTCTGAACCGCGTTTACAGGGATTTTGGGCAACAAGAGCATTAGGATCGACTACTGTTTCTGGTAGTTCAACTAAGCCTTGGCTAGGATCGACATCAGGCTGATTGATTTCTACCACTCCAGCTAAACCAAACTCAGAACTAGCGTCGATATCATTTGTCTGATTTTCTTGAATCGCTTCGCGCTCCTCAATGCCAAAAATGCCTTGAGCAGTGATATTAATCTGACCACCACTCCCTTCAAAAGCATTAGCAGTGATATCGCTATTTTCGTCAGGGAAAGCAACGATGAAAGGGGTATTAATAGTGATGTTACCGCCATTACCACCAAATTCCTGATTTCCAGCAGTGGTGGATATCTTGCTATCGTTGCTTAGTAATAATAAGTCTTGTAGATTTAGGATAATATCACCACCGGTATTGCTGCGGGTTTCGGCAGAGATTGTACCATTATCAAGGGTGAGGAAGCCTGCGGAAAGTTCGATATCACCACCAATGCCTGTGCCTTGGCTATCCACAGAGATTGTCGCACCATCTCGAATTGTTAAGGTTCTGGGGTCGATGATGATACTACCACCT
>JASJEI010000311.1 GCA_030064795.1 Pleurocapsa sp. MO_226.B13
ATAGTAGTGAGAGAGATCGATAGAGTGTTGTAGGTTGGGTTGAGTTTGCGAAACCCAACAATAATTGGGTTTAAGTTGGGTTTTACTTCGTATAACCCAACCTACCTTCGTCTCTCATTACTTTTTCCAATTGGTATTAGATTTTGAAGTGGTAGCGCATCCAGATTAATTTGTTGGTAGTGCAAGTTAATTTCAGCCCCCTAACCCCTAAACTTGGGGGAACAAATTTTCAAAATACCGTTGATGTAGCGTCTTTTAATAGAAGTTTTCTCTCGTCGCAACCAGCTTTTTTTGCGCATTATTGTTTGTCGTTCAAAAGTATCGCGATCGCTATAAAATCTTTCTTCTTTAAAGTAACTATCAGCAATAGATTTATGCTGAATTTTGCTGATATAAATTCTGATGATTTTTCCTCCTAAATAATCTAGGAATTTATCTAGATTTTTTTGCTTATCGATAATTCTAGTATTGACAAGGCGATCGCCTTGATTATAGGTATTAATTATTTTCAGAGTGGCTGATTTTTTGATAGTTTCTCGACGATAATTCTCAAAAGTAGTAGGGATAATAATTTCTGGATTATATTTTAGGCGAATCTTATTTTCCGCTTCTGATTTTGCTGCTACATGATTATATTCATGTGACTTATCCGACGCTCGTCTGACGACAGAGCGCGGGCTTCTGGGAACTCCGTAGAGTAGCCAAAACTTTCTTCAAGGTACTATTACTAAACTACAGTTAGTTGGATTGGCGATCCCATCTTTGCTAAAGTCGCGATCGCACAATCCAACCAAATTATCGAGCTATCCCGTCTGCATTATCAATGTGCTAAGATTTTTCGCCAATTTTAGTCCACTCATGATGAGAAAACTCACCCCTTGGTTGGTCTACTCTTTCATAAGTATGTGCGCCAAAGTAATCTCTTTGGGCCTGAGTAAGATTTTGAGGTAGACGAGCGCGACGATAACTATCGAAATAGTCGAGAGAAGAACTAAATGCAGGAACCGCAATACCCAACTGATTAGCAGTAGCCAAAACTTCACGCCATGCAGCCTGACGGTCTAAGATTGATTGCTTAAATTCTGGTGCTAAAAGCAGGTTAGGCAAATCGGGATTTTCGTTAAACGCTTTTTTGATTTTATCTAAGAAGCGAGCTTTAATAATACAGCCTCCCTTCCAAATACGGGCTATTTCCGCCAAATTGAGATTGAAGTCAAATTCAGCTGATGCTTTGCCTAATAATGCCATTCCTTGAGCATAAGAACACATTTTAGAGCAATACAAAGCATCTCTTACTTTATTGATAAAATCTTGCTTATTTCCGTCATATTTACCAGAAGAAGCTGGAATTTCTTTAGATGCAGCTACTCTTTGTTCTTTATATGCAGACATAACGCGAGCATTGACCGCAGCATAGATGGTGGGAATTGGTATGCCCAACTCTAGAGAACTTACTACTGTCCAGCGTCCCGTTCCTTTTTGCCCCGCAGCATCTAAAATTGAATCTACCAAGGGTTTATCGGTTTTGGGATCGATATTACTAAATATATCGGCAGTAATTTCAATCAAGAAGGAATCAAGCTCATCAGTATGATTCCAATTGCTAAATACTTCTTGTAATTCATCGGCAGATAAATCTAAAGTATTTCTCATTAAGTCATAGGCTTCAGCAATTAGCTGCATATCCCCATACTCAATGCCATTGTGTACCATTTTTACATAGTGACCCGCACCACCAGGGCCAATATAGGTAACGCAAGGGCCATCATCAACTTGGGCTGCGATTTTAGTAAGAATTGGCTCTAGATCGCGATAACCTGATTCTGTACCTCCAGGCATAAGGCTAGGGCCGTTGAGCGCGCCTTCTTCACCGCCACTGACTCCCATACCAACAAAGCCTAGTCCTGTAGATTCTAGGTCTCTAGTACGTCTTTCTGTATCTTCATAAAGGGAATTGCCACCGTCAATGATGGTATCTCCTTTATCTAATAAAGGTCTTAACTGGTCGATTACCGCGTCTACTGGCTTACCTGCCTTAACCATGACTAAAATATTGCGAGGACGCTCTAAAATCTGGACAAATTCTTCCAGAGAATAAGCAGCTTTAACATCTTTGCCCTGCGCTCTTTCTGCCATGAAAGTTTCGGTTTTAGCAGCAGTACGATTGTACACGGCAATAGGAAAACCGCGACTTTCGACATTCAGGGCGAGATTTTCCCCCATCACGGCTAAACCAATTACACCAAAAGTTCTTTTTGCCATAGTATTCAACTTGCCCTAAAGATTTCTTTACTTGTTTGATGCTCGAAATAACAACTCAAAAAATGACTATTGCTTCAAGTCTTTCTAGAAAAAGGCTAGCGTAATTTTCTAAGTTAAGATCTGTTCCTTAATTAACTCTTTGATTTTCCTTGGGTAAATGGGGTGTAAAGGTTGATTTTGGCGTTTAAATGTAATTTTATATACACAGTCTGACTGGCTAAGTCTGCTCTTGTGGTTGTCAACTGTAATCTCGGTCGGAAATTTTTTGAATTTTTAGTCAACTAAAGCCATTGAAGTTCTGGTGGTTTACCTAATTCTCCATAGACGATCGCATTTTGGGCAAATTTCCGACCGATTTCCTTGGCTTGAATGAGTTTAATTCCCACAATCAAGACACTTGTTTCTGGTGTCCAATCACCATTAGGATCTTTTCCTAGGGCATCAATAAGAATAAATGGTAATGATTGCAAATGTTCGATTAAACTCTGATGACGTTGTTGATTTTCTGTCGGCGATCGCGGTTGAGAATAAGGATTAAAAGCTGTAATTAAAGCCCAACTGGTACAGTTAGATTCTTCTAAAAGTCTTCCTAGCCGTGGATTATACTTGCCAATCTCAAGCTTAATGGTTTCTTTACCGTAGTAAACTTCGTAGATCGCCTTTTGGTAAGCTGTTTGTAGACTAGTAATTTCGGCTTCTGTGAACTTCGGCTGACAATACCTACTTCGATTTATCCCAGACATCTCAATACTTCCAAATGTTTGGGTAATGGTGCAATTGTATTAGCTGCGATCGCGCCACTGGCAGCCACCGCAGGAATGCCGATACCAGGAAAAGTAGAATCACCACAGCAGAGTAAACCCGATAGGGGAGTAGTCGAGCCTGGAAATAGAGCTTTACCAGCTTGGTGTGCGGGGCCATAAGTGCCATGATGACGGCGGAGATAGTATTGATGAGTTAAGGGAGTGCCAATCAGAGTTAATTCAACGCGATCGCGAATATCGGGAATTACTCGTGCTAAACCCCGCCACATAACTTCTGCCCGCTCTTGTTTTTGTTGCTTATAGGCATCGCTACGGCGATCCATTCCCGCCCAAAGTTCGTAGGGTTCGTTACCAGGGGTATAAACATGAACGACGTGCTTACCTGGAGGCGCAAGAGATGGATCTAATACTGAAGGAATCGACATTACTACAACGTTTTGAGGTGCGGTTACACCTCGCTCCCAATCGTTAACTACAATATAGTGACACTCTAAATCTTCTAAACCTGTAGCATCAATACCTAAATGCAGATGCATAAAGCTTTCGCATTCTGGAGTTTGCTCTCTTTCTTTGATAAAACTCTTAGGCAAAACAGCTTCGGGAATTAAAGGTAAAGTATCCCAAATCGAAGCATTAGAAACCACTGCTTTAGTTGCTCTTATCTCTTTGCCGTTACGTAAACTAACTCCTACAGCCCTGTTATCTTCTACCAAGACGCGATCGACATGAGCATTATAGAGGATTTCGCCACCCCGTTTAGTTAACCCCCTAATTAAAGCATCAACAATTGCCCCACTACCACCCATCGGGTAATCTAGCTGAACTCCAGGCTTATACCATTCGGCGAACATAAACGCCATTTCTGCCCCCACCGTACCGCTAGCGGGTAAACCAGATAGTAAGAAACTGAGTAAATCCATCCAGTTGCGAATAAACTTATCCGTGACGATCCCATCCATAATTTTGCTAAATGGGCCAGTCATCCGCAGAATATTAGGTAAGTGCCATAGAGTGTTAGGTAAATATTGACCCATACTAATAGCAGCCCCCAAATCGAAGCGCATCGCCAAAGGAGGCAAGGCATTAACCGCATCCGCAAGGGGTTTCATTTCCGCTTGTAATTCGCGCCATTGAGCTACGGCAGCTTGTCCCCGTAGTTTACTTAAGACTTCTGCAAAATGATCTGCCCCAACATAGGCATTAAAATCCCCTTCTGGCAAACGACAACCCCAAACATCATAATTTGCCCATTCGAGATCTTCTTCAATAGCATCTAATACCTGTCTTAAAGGATTATTAGTCGGACTGGTAGACAAACCCGAATACAAAGAAGGGCCAGAATCAAACTTATAGCCATTGCGTTCAAAACTATGGGCAGCACCACCAGCAATGGCATGACTTTCACACACCGTTACCCGATAACCATATTTAGCCAGCAAAGCTGCACAACACAACCCTCCAACTCCACTACCAATTACTACTACATCTACTGATTGACTCATGTCTATTTTTCGCTCTTTAGGTGGGCAAACTTAAATTAAATTTAACAAGATATTGGACAAGTCAAACCTGCCCACCCTACTGCTTGCTCACTGAAGGTTACTATTATCGAGGCTATATTTACTTATTACTTTTGCCAATTTAAATTTTTTAGATTTTATGGTGGGCAAATTTAATGCATCCGATCGATAGTCCGATATTGAATCGCTTCAGCCAAGTGATGACTTTGTAAATCGCGATCGCCTGCTAAGTCAGCAATAGTTCGAGCTACTTTTAAGACCCGATCCATCGCTCTAGCAGACAGACCGAGCTTGCGTATTGCTCCTTCCAATAAATTGCGACTGGCATCATCTAAGACACAAAACTCTCTGAGGTGGGGCGATCGCATTTGAGCATTACAGTTAACTTTGGCTTCGGTTTGAAAACGCTCTTCTGCTACCTGACGAGCAGCAACCACTCTGGCTCTCACAGCTTCAGAGTCTTCTCCTGTAAGTTGTCTGGTCATTTCTTCGGGCTTAAGACGATTAACTGCTACCTGTAAATCGATCCGATCCATCAGCGGCCCAGATAATTTTGCCCAGTAGTTCTCACGTTGTCGGGGAGAGCAGGTACAATTTTGAATTGGATCGCCAAAATAACCACAAGGACAGGGATTGGTGCTAGCAACTAGGGTAAACTGAGCGGGAAAAACGACTGATTGTCGGGTGCGAGAAATTGTCACCAGACCATCTTCTAAAGGTTGGCGCAGATATTCCAAGACGTTACGTTTAAATTCAGTCAATTCATCCAAAAAAAGTATACCCTGATGAGCTAAAGATATCTCCCCAGGACGCGGGTAACTACCTCCTCCTACTAATGACGGGCCCGATGCAGAATGGTGAGGGTTGCGGAAGGGTCTTGTGGTAATTAGACGACCTTGATTTTTGAGCAAGCCAGCTACGGAATAAATTTGCGAAACTTCTAAGGCTTCGTCGAAGGCAAGACTGGGTAAAATACCTGGGAGACGTTGCGCCAACATGGTTTTACCACTACCAGGAGGCCCGATAAAGATTAGGTTGTGTCCTCCCGCAGCAGCAATTTCTAAAGCTCTACGGGCGTGAACCTGTCCCTTGACATCTTTTAAATTGGGAATTTGTGAAACATATTCTGAAGTTGCCGATCGCTCTTCCACAACTACAGGTTGATACTTATTAGGTCGATTGAGAAAGTCTGCTACTTGTCTCAAATTTTGAAATCCATAGACGTTAATATTTTTAACCACCGCTGCTTCTTGCGCGTTTCCTTGGGGTAGAATCAGCCCTGCAATTCCCATCTTGCTAGCAGCAGCAGCGATCGGTAATACCCCCGATACGGGACGCAATGTTCCGTCTAAGGATACTTCGCCATAAAACAAATAGTCTCCTAATAACTGTGGATCTACTTGTTCTGATGCAGCTAAAATGCCAACGCTAATCGGTAAATCAAAACACGGCCCTTCCTTGCGTAAATCTGCGGGGGTCAGATTAATCACAATTTTGCGAACGGGAAAGGCAAAATCAGCATTTTTGAGGGCGGCCTTAACTCGTTCCCGTGACTCTTGAACTGCGATATCGGGTAATCCGACGATCGCAATTTTAGGAAGTCCCCCCGACACATCTACCTCAACTCCGACTTTAATCGCCTCAATCCCCGCGATCGCTGCACTCCAAACCCTTGCCAACATTACTTACTCAACCATTCATCAACCCTAGCCTATTCGCCCTCAGTATGATTATCTAACCGCAAATTCACTAATTTTTTTGCTTCAGATTTTGTGATTGATTGATAATGGAAAGCAAATAATTTGATTTTGACTGATATTTTCTGCTTTCTTTCGGGAACAATATGCATAACTATTATGTTGGCAAGTTTTTAAAGCGATTAAAAACTACTAATATGTGGCACATCAGTTAGTAGCAATAATTGAGGGTCTGGCTAAATATATGTTTCTAGCTAATTTTAGATTTCGTTTTGAGCCATATCTATCTTCAAAAGTAGTTTTAACTGATGCTTAAAGCAATATGAATGTAAAACATCACCAAAATAAGACAATGGATAGCTTAGATCGAGTACACCACGTATTAGTAATAGAAGATCCCTCTTTTTATAGAGAAATTAATCTTGATGCTGCTACTTATTCTCTCGGTCGTCATTCTAGTAATGATATTGTTCTTTCTTGTCAAAAAACCTCTCGAAATCACGCTACTCTTTTGAGAAGAACAGATATCAAGACTAATAGATATGCTTATTGGATTTTGGATGGAGATTTACAAGGTAATCGGAGTCGTAACGGAATTTATATTAATGGTAAAAAAACTTTAGTTCACGAGTTAAAACATGGGGATGTTATCCAGTTTAGTGGAGATGCCAGAGCCATATATAAAATTACTACAGAGCTACCCAAGACTAATTATCAAAACGGTTCGAGCGATAATTCTAGTTTAGAACCAGAGCCAAGTAAGTCTATTAATAAAGAGACAATTGCTGTTCCCGAACTGAATACAACTAATAACCATAAACCGATCCAAACAGAAATTTCTCACCAAAACCAAGTTTATTGGACTGAATTAAGTCCTCAGCCGATTATAGAGATAGATTTATATGGCAATATCACCTACATAAATCCGGCTGGGATCTCTAATTTTAGAGATATACACTATCAGAAGCTAAATCATCCTCTGTTAAATAATTTAGTTACTCAATACGATCGAGGTCGAGATAATATCATTACTAGAGAAGTTCAAGTAGGGAACAAGATTTTTTTCCAAACTGCTCACTACTTACCCGAAAATAAAGTTATTAGAAATTATATTGTAGACATCACTCAACAAAAAGCTTTTGAACAAAAACTGCAAGATCGACTCAATCTTTACAACAAAGTAATTCAACATATTTCTGAAGTTGTCATGGTTGTCGAACCAGCAACCAAACAAATAGTCGAAGTAAATCCTGCTTGTAGTAATTTACTAGGATATTCTCCCGAACAAATGTTGCAGATGAATATTTACGAGCTGTGTTGTGCTTCAGAAAAATTAGCTGTGGTTTTACAAAGAGTGATTGCCGATAAAAATAGCTTTTGGGGAGAATGCTTATTACGTCATCACAATGGCGACATCATTAAAACTCAAATCAAAATTGATTTAATAAGTTCGGGAGCAAATCAACGACTTTGTTTGGTAATTGATGCTTTAAATCAAGAACAAACTAATACTCAAGCCAAACCCCAACTGTCAGAGTCTTCTCTATCTAAAAAAGAGGTATTTCAACAGCAAATGCTAACGGCGATCGCCAATGCCCAAAGAAGCCAAACTTTGTTGGCGGTAATGTTTTGTAAACTTTATTTTTTACCTGATATTAGAGCTAATCTAGGTATAGAAAAAACTCAAGAATTACTCTCAAATTTATGCAAAAGGTTGAGTACTTGTTTGCGTTCTGGAGATACAGTTGTTCATTGGCAAGAAGACAAATTTGCGATTCTAATGCCTCAAATCAATGGTATTGAAGAAGTAGCTAAGATTAATCAAAGAATTAAACAATCGATCCAACAATCTTTTAAATTAGGAAAAATCAATGTCACTCTTAACGGGAGTATCGGTGTAGCGATTTATCCCCAGGATGGAGACAATTCAGATATCTTGTTAGCTAATGCTCATACGGCATTAGAACGTGCCTATAACAACCAACAAAGCTATCAATTTTACGATCGGGCAATGAATTCTCAGACGCTAGTAGCATTGGAATTAGAAACCTTGCTGCAACAAGCCCTACAAAAAGAAGAATTTCAACTCTATTATCAACCACAAATTAATCTCGATACGGGCAAAACTGAAGCAATTAAAGCTTTGTTGCGTTGGCAACATCCCGAACTAGGTTTAGTTCCTCCCAGTAATTTTATTCGAGCGGCCGAAAAAAATAATCTAATCGTGCCAATTGGAGAATGGGCAATCCATCGAGCCTGTAGACAAAATAAAGCTTGGCAAGGGGAAGGATTACCCCCATTACCGATTACAGTCAGCTTATCGTCTGTTCAGTTTAAACAGACTAATTTAGTAGCAAAAATTGCCGAGATTTTGGCAGAAACTACTTTAGAACCTCAACTTCTAGAACTAGAAATTAGTGCTGTTAGTTTGCTAGAAAATATTGATCGTAGCAAAATTGTACTTCACCATCTGGAAGAGTTAGGAGTCAAAATCGCTGTAGACGATTTTACCTCAGGCTTTTCAACTCTAGAGTATCTGAAAGATTTTCCCCTAAATACCTTAAAAATAGACCGCTCTTTAGTACAAAAATTAACTAATAGTCCCAAAGATTTGGCGATCGCGACTGCTCTGATAGAATTGGGCAAGGGTTTTGGTTTGCGAGTAGTGGCAGAAGGAGTAGAAACTCAAGAACAAGTAGATTTATTGCGTAGCTTAAATTGTCAACATATGCAGGGTTTCTGGTTTGGTCGTCCCTTGGCAGCAAAAGAAGCGCGTAAACTGCTCTCACTCAATGATTCAGAACTAGAAATAGACAAGACTAAAGAGCCAAAACACTCAACATCAGGGCAAACTTTAGAGCAGATGGCACATACTTTGGAACAAGAATCTGCAAGCTTGCGTAATCAGGAAAACTAGCTAATTGCTTCTGATTAACCCCCTTGAGAATTATTTTTCCGCAAACCAAAGTAGGATTGCCATCTCAATATCTCTTTAGTTACTGTTTGGTGATATATTCGTTTCCAACCCGATTAGATTGCTAAAGAGATTATGGAAAGCAATGGTAGCCGAATAAACACAGATTACGATCGCCTGTTCGATAAGATTGAAGAATTAGTTTTATATCATTCCCCTAGTGGCGTAGAAACAGAAATCGATCGGGCTTTATTCAAGCAGTTTGATGCTCTCAAGCTTGAAAATTGGCAGGATCGGGCGGGAAACATCATTGCTAAAATCCCCGGTCAAAATTCTACCAGAGCGATCGCCATCACCGCACATAAAGACGAAATCGGCATGATTGTCAAATCTATTGATGCTAGTGGTTGTCTTTCGGTACGTCGCCTCGGTGGTTCATTTCCCTGGGTGTATGGAGAAGGAGTAGTCGATATTATTGGCGATCGCCAAGTTATTAGTGGTATTTTATCTTTTGGCTCGCGTCACGTATCCCATGAATCTCCGCAAAAAGCGCAGCAATTAGATACTCCTTTAATCTGGGAAGATGCTTGGGTAGAAACTAAATGTAGCTTAGAAGAGCTAAATGCTTTTGGAGTACGTCCAGGTACAAAAGTAGTCATCGGCAAACATCGCAAACAACCTTTTCGGCTCAAAAATTATATTGCTAGCTATACCCTAGATAACAAAGCTTCGGTAGCAATTTTATTAGCATTAGCTGCCAAAATCGCTAACCCGCCTGTAGATATTTATTTAGTTGCTTCGGCAAAAGAAGAAGTAGGCGCGATTGGCGCGTTGTATTTTACTCAAAACCAAACTTTAGATGGGTTAATTGCTTTAGAAATTTGCCCTTTAGCCGATGAATACCCAGTAGAATCGGGAATCGCACCAGTATTACTATCCCAAGATAATTATGGTGTTTATGATGAATTTCTCAATGCCGAAATTCGCGCAGCAGCCGACAAAGCAGATATTCCCTTGCAGCTAGCAGTGTTAGATGGCTTTGGTAGCGATGCCTCGATCGCCATGAAATTCGGTCATGTTTCTCGGGCTGCTTGTCTGGGTTTTCCTACCCAAAATACTCACGGTTATGAAATTGCTCATCTAGGTGCGATCGCTAATTGCATTGAGGTTTTAGCTACCTATTGCATGACTATTCATTGAATCCAGATAACGACTGAGCAACAAGAACTGTAGAGACGTAGCATGCTACGTCTCTATTAATGATTAATGCTGGAGTTTAGACTAATTGGATTGAATGTATAATCAACTTAGTAAGCTGGCTGCCTGACACATCTATGCCAATCCTATATTTTTCGTGGAAATTGAATTCGGCTAGTACAGTATTTCAATGTTTACAAGCGATTGCGAAGCTAGCCGAAGGCATCGCTCTTGGTCAAAAATCAGTAGATCACAAACGTTTTTAGAAGGTTTATGGAATGCGGTTTTCAGCCGATATCCCCTAAGGCTAAAAACTAGGTGGATCAGTGAATGGGCGCGATCACTTTGACAATTGGCGATCGCTAATTGTTAGTCAACAACTCGATCGCGGAAGCACGAAAACCGCATTATTTCGTGACTTTGTGATCTACTGACTTTTGGAGGAGGCTCAAGATAAAGCTAGTGAAGAAACTAAAGATATTAAGGAGCGAAAGCTAAAAGCGGAGGCAGACAAAGAAGAAGCTCTAGCCAGAATTAAAAACATGGAGGCAGATAAATTGGCAGGAAAGTTAGTTGATGCGGAAGAAGTGCTAAACACTTGGAAAAATGCGATCGCTAAAACCAAGGCTAAGTTTTTGGCTATTCCTGCTAAGTTGGCTTGGGAATTGTCGGGGATGGATGAGCCTGAAGCGATACAGGAGAGGCTTTCTGAGGTGATTGATGAGGGTTTGATTGAATTGAGTCAAGAGTAATTTATAAGTTGTTTGAAGATAAAATGTAGGGGTTGAGATACTCTTTTTGAAGGTTAAAATAAATGACCCAATCTCCATCTCCTGGTGATAACTATTTTGTAGATAAAGTGGACGATCCTTTAGCTAGATCGGGTGCGAATAGTTTGGTGGGGTTGGGGACTCAATTGGCTGGGAAAGTTTTTGAGCAGATCAAAGATCGACAAAAGGCAAAAAAAGCAGCAGAGGCTTATGCTCAAAAGTATTACGATCGCTATGGCAGGATTCGTTTATTTGGGATGCCTCAAGATATTGATTTAGGAGCGGTTTATACAGGGGTTAAATTTCTCGACAAGTTGAGTATTAATCAAAGGTTTGGTTCTCAACAAGCTTTGGAGAAAGCTTACCGCAGTTCGGAAAAACGCAGGTTTCAAAGAGGAGAATCTAAACCTGTTAATGGGGGGAAAGTAGCTAATGAAAATCAGTATCTTTATGTATTGGGAGGCCCTGGAGCGGGAAAATCGACTTTTCTCAGAAGGGTAGGACTAGAGGCACTTAAAGGTACTGAGGGAAATTATCAACATGATTGTATTCCCGTGATGATTGAATTAAAGCAGTTTAACAAAGGTAATGTGGATTTAATTGCTGCGATCGCTGAAGAACTAGCTTATTTTGGCTTTCCCGATAAAAAAAAGGCTACAGAAGATTATCTCAAAGAGGGAAAACTGCTATTGCTTTTTGATGGTTTAGATGAAGTCCCTCAAGCTTATTTTGAGGAGATTCAAGAAAAGATTGCCAAATTAAAGACTAAATATAGTGATAATCGTTTGATCCTTTCCTGTCGTATTGCAGCTTATGAGAGTGCGATGACAGGTTTTGAGACGGTGGAATTAGCTGATTTTGATGAGGAACAGATTGAAAAATTTATTCATAACTGGTTTAGTTCTGAGTTGGATCGACAAAATAAGGTGGCAGAAGAATGTTGGGATAAACTCAAGCAACCACAATATAGGGCATCTCTGGAATTAGCCCAGACACCATTATTGCTTGCTTTTTTGTGTATTACCTATGATGAGTATGAAGAGTTCCCCGCTCAACGCCATCAACTATATGCGGAAGCTTTAGAGATTTTATTGCGAAAATGGGACGCTCAAAAGCGAGGAATCAAACGGGATAAAATCAAGAATATTTATGCTAATTGGACGACTAATTTAGAACGAGCCTTGTTAGCAGAATTAGCCTATGATTTCTTTTCGGAAAATGAATTATTTTTCAGTAAAGAAAAAGTTCTTGAATATATCGAGGTCTTTTTAACCGAGACAGAAGGTGATGCCAAGCATATAGATACAGAAGCAGTTTTAGAAGCGATAGTAGTTCAGCAGGGGATTTTGGTCGAACGAGTCAAAGGGATTTATTCTTTTTCTCATTTGACCTTACAGGAATATTTAACGGCTAGATATATTAGTGAAGATAATCAACGAATTGAAAAGCTAGTCAAGGAACATTTGACCGATGAACGTTGGCAAGAGGTATTTTTATTGCTAGCTGGGATTAAAGATAAAGCTGATGATTTATTGTTATCGATGGAGCAAACAACCCATCAATTAATTAATACTCCTAAATTACGTGATTTATTAGTGTGGGTAGAAGCAGTAACCAATCCCGTTGAGACAGACATTAAGTATTTAGGCAAAAGAGCATTAGCTAACGCTTACGCTATCGCTAACGCTTACGCTATCGCTAACGCTGACGCTGACGCTGACGCTGACGCTGACGCTTACGCTGACGCTTACGCTAACGCTTACGCTTACGCTAACGCTTACGCTTACGCTATCGCTAAAGCTATCGCTAACGCTAACGCTGACGCTTACGCTGACGCTGACGCTGACGCTGACGCTGACGCTTACGCTGACGCTGACGCTTACGCTGACGCTATCGCTAACGCTAAATTTTTGAAATATGTTAAATGGGCAAAAAAATGGCAAATATATAATATTGACTATGATGCTCTAATTTCTCAGTTGGAAACTCTGGAAAAACAAATACCTAGCAACGATCGAACTCCAGAAAGACAACAGAAATTTATCCAGCAGTTAATTGATACTTGGTTCTCTGGGTTTCTCACTACCAGAGAAAAAATGGCTTTATCTAGAGAAGAAGGAAACATATTAGAAGGATATCTTTATAGCAATTTGTTAATGATTAACTGTAACAAGGCAGCTAATAGGGTGTTGCAAAAAACTTGGTCTGGCATTGAATCGAGAATGTTATTGCCAGTTAGCTCTGAATCGTAATGGTTAGAGAGCGCGACCATAACACAACTTAATAATCTTTGGGTAAGCTATAGCTATGAATGTGCAAACCTTACTGAGAGAAGCTTTTAAAGAATTGGCGCCACCTGTGAGGATGCTGCCATCAGAATGGGCGGCGGAACATTTTGAGTTGCCTGAAACTTCAGCCGAACCTGGAAAGTGGAATAAAACCCGCGCTCCGTACCAGGTAGGGATACTTGATGCTGTCTGTGAAGCTGGCGTACAAAAAGTAACGCTGATGTGTTCGGCCCAGATTGGTAAAACAATTATTCTGCTGATTATTATCTGCTATTTAATCCATCTCGATCCGTGTTCGATGATGATGACTCAGCCCACTACCGATATGGCTGAAATGTTTTCTAAGGAAAAGTTAGCAAGTGCCATTACTAACGTTAAGCCAGTAGCTAAAAAGATAGTCCAGAAATCTCGTAATGCTTCGAGTACGATCTTGATGAAGATGTTTGCTGGTGGTTTCTTACGTCTGGCTGGTGCTAATTCTCCTAGTTCTCTGGCATCGATGAGCATTCGAGCTTATTTTGGGGATGAAATTGACAAGTATCCAGCTTCTGCGGGTAAAGAGGGCGATCCTGTAAAACTTGCTATACAAAGGACAGAGACTTTTTGGAACTGGTTGGTGTTTCTGGTGTCTACTCCTTCAATTAAAGAAAACTCCCGCATCGAGGATGAGTTTGAGGAGTCAGATAAAAGAAGATTTTTTGTACCTTGTCCCCACTGCGGACACAAGCAGCATTTAGTTTGGGAGCGTTTTCAATACGAAAATAAGGATACCCCAGAAGCCAATCCGTTATCAGGAGTTTACTATATCTGCGAGTCATGCGATCGCCCGATTGAAGAAAAGTATAAATCTCGGATGTTACGGGAAGGTCAATGGCAAGCTACAGCAGTAGCCAAAGACCCAAAACATATTGGGTTTCACATTAATCGATTTTATTCTCCCTGGAAAGGATGGAAAGATTTATGTTTGGATTACGAATCGAGTAAGGACGACCATCAAAAGTTACAGGTGTTTTGGAATGCCACTTTAGGACTGCCATTTGAGCGGGTAGCAGGAGAGAAGCTGGATTGGCAAAAATTGCGCGATCGCGGTTCTCAATCCAACTACCAACAGGGAATTGTGCCTAATGGCGGGTTAATCCTGACTGCGGGGGTAGACGTACAGGCGGAGCGGCTAGAAGTCGCGATCGTTGCTTGGGGACGTGGGGAAGAATCTTGGGTAATTAGGTATGAGAAAATTTTGGGCGATCCTCTGAAACCCGATGTGTGGGAACAGTTGGCGCACGTTACCAGCCAGCCATACCCACATCAATCGGGGGCGGAGCTAAGAGTAAGGGCTGCCTGTATTGATAGTGGCTACCTTACACAAGAAGTTTACCATCAAGTCAGGAAGTACAGATATCTTCACTGGTTCGCTATTAAAGGTCAGGCTGGGGATAAACCGCTATACTCTAAACCGTCCGTTCAAGAAACTAACTATCGCGGGGAGAAAGTTAAAAGAGGCATTAGCATCTACAAAGTTGGGGTAGATGTAGCAAAAGAAACTCTCTATGCCCGCAGCCAAATTGAGACACCAGGAGCAAATTATATTAACTTCCCCAACGACTTAGATAGTAGTTGGTACGAGGGATTTTGCTCTGAAGTACAAGTCACCAAACACCGCAACGGACAACCTTATATGGTGTGGGAAAAACTAGCAGGGGTAAGGAATGAACCATTAGACACTGCGGTTTATGCGCTGGCTGCTGCACATTTGGCGGGTATCACGCGGATGAATTTGAATAAGCTTGAAGTTCACATTTTGGAGAATGTGAGAGACAAAGATGATAGTGGCGAACACATCTCAGTCAAATCTCAATCAAATGATGTAAGTAGCTCCGTTCATATGGATTCAAACGATCACACCTCAAAAGAAGAAGCTCCGATCAAATCTCAATCAAATAATCGTCGGCGTGGCAGAAGTAGGTCGAGGAGAAGCAGTAACTTCACGACGGATATCTACTAAATTTAAAAACTTGCACTCTCTCAGTAAATTTACGTTAGAATAATCCAAGTAGTTATATCATTAACATGATAATGCTATTTGAAAACCTAAGAGCATCAAGCTTATGTCCAAGAAAAAAAATGACAAAGTAGTCGTGCTGACTCGCTTGCAATTAGATCTACTGTTAGTTCTACTTGATGGCGAAGCATACGGTCTAGAAATTCTCGACCGCATCAACAAAGCACGAGAACAAACTGGTCACAGTCAATTGAGAATCGGTTCTCTGTATCCCACTCTAAAACGCTTGGAAGAAGCAAAATTGATTAGAAGCGAACTGCGGGAAGAGGTCGCGGGTAATGGTACTCCTCGCCGCAAATACTATGAAATTCTTGCCGAAGGAAGAATGGCGATCGATCGCACAAAAGCTTATTACAGGTTGTTGACAGATGAATCCAATTCTGATGGCAAAACTATACCTGGTTTAACCATCGCATTATCTTAAATTGGGGAGAAGAAAAATGAATCGAGATAAATATCTCTTTATTTTGAAAGAATTATCGCGGTCGCTGTCGCTGGAGCTGTCGCGGTCACTGGAGCTGTCGCTGTCGCGGTCGCGGTTGCAGGAGCTGTCGCTGTCGCTGTCGCGGTCGCGGTTGCAGGAGCTGTCGCGGTCGCTGTCGCGGTTGCAGGAGCTGTCGCGGTCGCTGTCGCGGTCGCTGTCGCGGTTGCAGGAGCTGTCGCGGTCGCGGTCGCAGGAGCTGTCGTGGTCGCAGGAGCTGTCGCAGGAGCTGTCGCAGGAGCTGTCGCGGTCGCAGGAGCTGTCGCGGTTGCTGTCGCTGTCGCAGGAGCTGTCGTGGTCGCGGTCGCAGTCGCTGCTGGAGCTGTCGCGGTCACTGGAGCTGTCATATTCGAGAGTACAGGAGATGTTAAGTGTATTGGAGAAATCAGAACAGTTAGAGAACGATCGTGAGCAAGCTAATAATGCAAATGCTGAGAGTTATGCTGTAAAGCTGCCTGGTCTAATTCGATGGGTAAACCAAGAAACACAAACTTGGTTGATGGATATGAGAATCGTCTGGTATGAAGATCGCCCTCTCAACCGTCTGACTCATATTGATGTTTGGCTCAAGACTTACAAACATCTTATTTACGACCATTTCTGGTTTAGGTTGTGGGACAAGATTACATCTCGATCGCTGTATCGCGATCGCATTTATAGAGTAAAAGATTCCAATAAGTAAGGAGATTAAAGTAATGGAAACTGTTGTTGCTATAGTTGTTGGTGGATATGTGTTGGGGTTAACGGTTTGGTACGTTAGGAAAAACTCCAAAGTCACCGTTAACTTACCTGGGGTACAAATAGAGTTTGAACCGCCAGAACTACCGCCACCATCGTCACCGCCGCTACTAAAAGGGGACGGCTGCGATCCTGGGGAGGACTGCAACCGTCAGAGTGATAGTCATTAATCTGGGTGTAATTAGATTATTTGACTACAAATGAGTTTTTACATTTTGGCTCCGAATTAAGGCTCGGAGCTTTTTTTATTTTACTCTATGCTTAGGAAGGGTTGAAGGCTAAAGATATCTATCGATTAACTAAATCTCTGATTCGATCTAGTTTATAATCCTCATAGGATATCTCGCTTGCAATATCGTGATTGTTCCAGTTGTGATCGATCGCAACCTGAATCAAATCCGAATAATGGTCGCTGAAACCGTTAATTTCTTGACCATCTTTCTCCAATGCCTTTTTGATAGTCTTTAACAAGCCATCAAGCTCAAGGCATTGGTCAATTATTTTTTGGGATAAATCTATGCTGCTCATACCAACCACCTCAACCATTGTTTTTGAATATTAGATAATGCGATCGCTTTATTGGGACAATGGGCTTTATCCCCAGTAATAGACGATCTCCAATACCATCCACTTCCCCAAGGATCGCGGTAATATTCCCCAATCTCCAAATCTCCCGCATGGACTTGGTGGTAAGTAATGCCTTCAGAGTAGTTGTGATAGCTGCTGATTTCTAACTTTACCGAACGGGACTGTTTGTATTTCTTCTCGCGATCGATCTCATACGCGATCGCATTAAATTCTGGTGTACTCATTACTTCCTCTCAATCTTTTTAATCATCAATCTTTCGCCAACTTCATCTATGGCTTTTTGTGGTTCTGTTCCTTCTTCGATTAGCTTCATTGCCAAATCTTCAACTCCGCGCACGATGAATAATTCCTCGACAGTCATCGCAGCTCGAACATCAGTACAGTCCCAGTCTTCTCTCAACTTCTTGGCACCGCGACCAAATACCAAGCGATAAGTGCGATCGGTACAGTTGTTGTAGATAAACTTTTTGTAGTTATCAGAAAGTTCTTCACCATGAGCTTTAACATAGTCCCTAACTACATTAGTCATATTCCGACGAGCTACTTTTCCCTGTACTCTGGCTTTCTGTTTCTCTTGATATTCTTCAAGTGCTTGTTTATTATCAAAGGCTATATCAAATGCTTGTTCAATAGTCGTTGTGACTGAAGCATCTTGAATAGCAAAAGCTAATTCTCTTGATTTCTCGTAAGCCTTATCCGTACTTCTGGCGATCGCGTTAACCAACCTGCCAAAATCATCTAGTGGAATAATATTTACTTTCTTAGGATTGAGTTCTGATGCAGCTTGGACGAACTGGAAATCTTTACCTAGTAAGCGTTTGATTGCTCTTTGCTCGTTGGAATGGACGAACTGAAATATTTCTCCAACTTGCGGTACAGCGATCGCATAATTTCCATCAGGTAATTGTAAACCTGGAAACTCAAAGCCAGCATAAGCAACCGTCGCAACAACGGCTTTCTTCGGTTTTTCTTGTGGCATAATAAAATTAGCCAAGCTAACTTGGCTAGCTAAACTGAGCCAAATGCTTTGTCCTGCAAAACTGGGCATTTGGTTCTGTGAATGAAAATATAGTAACTAAGTTTACTTAGCCTTGTCAACTGAGCCAAGACAACTTGTATATGTATAAAATGAGCGATAAAAAATTTATTGTGACTTCAAAACTAGCCGAATACAGGAAGAAAAAAGGTTATAGCCAAGAAGATTTGGCAAGACTGGTTGGTGTAAGCAAAACAACAATACAAAGCTGGGAAAATCAAAGAGGAATGAGTTCTGTCGAAAGAATAATTAAGCTTTGTACTGAACTTGATGCCGATGTTCGAGACCTGTTTCCTGTTAAAAGCTAGTAATTTAGTGAAGATCGGAGGAACTGGAAATCTTTACCCAGTAAACGTTTGATACCTGTAGTGCTGTTCTTCTGGAGGAACTGGAATATATCAGCAACTTACGAGACAGCGATCGCATTATAAAAAATTTTATTCAAATTGATAGATAGTGAAAATTGAACTCCCCAAGCCTGAAAATAGATTCCATAACTGCGTGCGGATGGAATTGGAGACAAAGGGAATTGATGAAGCCTGTTTCGATCTAGTAGCTGTTATTCGCTTTGGGCAGCATAAGATACCACTTAAAAGGTATGGCGAAGCAATTTTTGGTTTGAGAAAAGGAAAGCTGATCGTCAGGCTGATTAATGGGGAAGTTCCGTTAAGAAATATCAAATTGGACAAAGAATTTCAAACAGAAATTGCAATTAAAGATCAGCAAGAAGAAGGAAAAGAGTGGCAACTTATGGGGAAATTTGGGGGGAGAACTCAAGGGATTGGTGCTGAAACCAAAAAGGCTTCTAAGGAAGGACAAGAATACACCTATAAAGATTATCAAGTAAAAACAGAGGGAGGATTAGAAGATCCTACCTGGGTTTTTATATGCAAAATAGAGAAATTTTTGGATGGTAAGCTACCTGAGACTGAGCTGGCAACTGTAAATATCAAGGGAAAACCATGTAATTTGATAGCTACTTTTGAGGTTGATGATTCAGATGATATTTATTTGGTAGATGGTTCATTGTTTTGGCAAAAAAAAATTACCAAGAAAAAATCATCAGCCATATACAGGATGATAGTTAATCGTTTTGTTGAGGAATTGCTGCGAGAAAAACCTTATCTGAGTCGGCAAGAGTTAGCACATGGATGAGGAAAAGTTTGCTCAAGAGATAGAGAAAGCGATCGAGCAAATAGAAAACGCTGAGACAGAGAAGCTATCAGAGTTAGCAAAGATAGCTGGTTTGGACTTGACTAGAGATTTTGTTGGAGTCGATCTTAGTGGTGAAGATTTAAGTAATGATAATCTATCTGGTGCCTACCTCGAAGGAGCCAACCTCGAAGGTGCCTACCTCGTACGTGCCATACTCAAAGGTGCCATCCTCAAAGGTGCCATACTCAGTAGTGCCATCCTCGCAGGTGCCATACTCAGTAGTGCCATCCTCGCAGGTGCCAACCTCGCAGGTGCCATCCTCGCAGGTGCCATCCTCAGAAGTGCCAACCTCGAAGGTGCTAACCTCGAAGGCGCTATCCTCGTACGTGCCAACCTCGAAGGTGCCAACCTCGCAGGTGCCATCCTCGCAGGTGCCATCTTCGCAGGTGCTAACCTCGAAGGTGCTATCCTCGAAGGCGCTAACCTCGAAGGTGCCAACCTCGAAGGTGCCAACCTCGAAGGTGCCAACCTCGAAGGTGCCAACCTCGAAGGTGCCAACCTCGAA
>JASJEI010000312.1 GCA_030064795.1 Pleurocapsa sp. MO_226.B13
ACGATCAATCCTGTTTCTTCTGCCAGACTAATAAATTCTCCAGGGGCGATCAATCCTTTTTCTGGATGTCGCCAACGCACTAACACTTCAAAACCCTGTATTTTGTCATTCGCCAAAGACACAATAGGCTGATAGTGTAGGAGAAATTCCTTCCGTTTAATTGCTCGCCTTAAATCATTTTCTAATTGCAGTAAAGTTAGGGCTTTGCCACGCATTGACTGGTTAAATATTTGATAATGAGACTTTTTGTGTCTTTTGGCATCAGATACTGCTAATTCTGCATCTCTCAATAAGTTTTCAGGTTGAGTATATTCTCGATCGCCTGGTGCTATGCCAATACTTGCCTCAATAAAAACTTCATAACCATTAAGATTAAAAGGAATACTTAGCTCTCGATAAATTCTTTCGGCAACACTAGTAGCATATTCTAGGTGTTCTACATTACTGAGTAAGATAGCAAATTCATCATTTCCCATACGGGCAATAAAATCTTGAGAACGCAAACACTCCTGTAGTCTCTCTGAAATTGCTACCAATAAGCGATCGCCTAAAATTCTGCCCAAGCTGCTATTGATGACTTTAAAACGGTTAATATCAATAAACAGGATGGTAAATTCATAGTTAGGTTGTTGTCTGGCAAAACAAATTTCCTGTTCGATATAGGTAAACAATAAATTGTAATTAGGTAAGCCAGTTAATCGATCGTAATTAGGATCGATAACTAAAGAACAATCTACAGGCGGATCTTCTATGGTGCTGGCATAGTTAGGCTTTAATTTAGCTTCGCGCATTACCAAAGACTTATGGCTATTTAACTCTTGCCAAAATTCATTGCTGACATCCAAGCGATTGAGAAAAACCTCTAGATCTTGCAGCTTTTCCTCACAGATTGCAGTTATAACCGAAGGCAATTCATCCCCTTGAAAAACCATAGCCTGTTGCTGTATATCCTGAATTTTGTCACGAATCCAATCCCCTATGAGAGAAATATCCGAGCGATCGCCCAACATTGCTTCTGCTGCTGGATTTAGAAATAGGCAGTTTTTGCTATCATCAAAAACGATAGCTGCATTACATATGTTTTCTAAACACGATCTAGAGCTAGAGGAAAAATCAGTTGCAGTTATCTGAGATGTTTTTCCAGGTTTGAATTGCATTTCATAAAACATTGGAATAATTGCCAATCAATATATCGACGATCTAAAAGTTAATTTAACGAAGAATGAGTAATTTTATTAGTACAGTGACTCTTTAGATAGAAAAAATATAGCCAAGAATAATTTACCAAACAGAATTGATAATAGAGTATTTATAAATTATGTGGAAATCCCGACAAAAGCTGTGATTGAGATCAAAAGCTAAGAAGTCATTGCTCGACTTAAAATCAGGCGATAGAAACGGTAAATTATGGCTGTTTCTTCAGTGCTATTTAAATTCAGTAAAAATACTTAAAACAGAGGGTTGCTATCAAGCTTAGTCCCAAATAATACCGAGCCAAAAAACTTTAATGACGATCTGCATCAAATTTAATCTCAGTTTTTTTATCGAGAAAATGTTGCTTTTTAAATAAAAATGGGAACTATGGGTTAGTGGTTTTACAGCTTGCCAAAAGCTAGGGCGAGGAGCAATATGAAAGCAATTAATCCAATCGAAGATCGATACACAGTAAATACAACAACTAATTTAAATTTCTACCGAAAACTACTGACAACTGGCGCAAGTACAGTTTTTGCTCTTGGGACAATTGCTTTACTACTAAACTGGACTACAACTAAAGCCTCTGCTCAAATTACAAATTCCGAGCCTAACAGTTTGCTCGAACAAATCGATCGCTATGCTGTTCCCGAAAACGATGCTGCTTTGGGTCAAGTTACTAATATCAATCAACTGAGAGATGTTTCTCCAACAGACTGGGCTTATGAAGCTCTCCGTAGTTTGGTAGATCGTTATGGTTGCATTTCTGGCTTTCCCGATCGAACCTATCGTGGCAGCCAACCCCTATCCCGCTATGAATTTGCAGCGGGTTTGAATTCCTGCCTCAATCAAATTGAACGTTTAATTGTTTCTTCTGAATCATTTAATACTGACGATCTAGAAACAATCCAAAAATTAGCTCAAGAGTTTGAAGCCGAACTAGCAACCCTAGACGGGCGAATTGACAATATAGAAGCCCAAACAGCTTTCTTAGAAGACAATCAGTTTTCTACTACCAGCAAGTTAACTGGAGAAGCCGTATTTAGCATCGGACAGATCTTTATTGGTGAAAATGCTGCGGGCGAAGATCTCGATACCGAACCTGTATTTGGGAACAGAGCGCGTCTGGCTTTTAATACTAGTTTTACAGGAGAAGATTTACTTTTTACTCAACTTACCGCTGGTAATTTTCCCTCTTTTGGGAATTTCTCAGGTTTTGATAGTACTCTAGGTACTTTTGAAGGAGACTTGGGTTTACTTGCCGATAACAATAACGATTTAGGGTTATTGGTAGCATTCTATTCTTTTCCTCTAAACGATCGCACTACCGTTGTCTTAGAAGGTTTTGGTGGCATTGCCTTTGACTTTGCCGATACGATTAGTCCTCTGGATGATTTTAATGATAGTGCTAGCGGTGCTATCTCCTTTTTTGGGGTACGCAATCCTATTTATAATCAGGTGTTTGGTTCGGGACTCGGCATTAGAAGCGAACTAAGTGATAGTTTTGAATTTAGTGCGGGATATCTTGCTCCTGATGCTGCTAACCCCGAACAAGGAAATGGCTTATTTAATGGTGCTTATTCTGCGTTAGGACAGTTAGTCTTTAAACCAGGCGATCGCTTTAAGTTAGGTTTAACTTATGTCAACTCATATAATAGTAGCGATACCTCTACAGGTAGCAATCTATCTAATCTAAATTCTTTTATCGCTGAGAATGCAGGTGTTACTGTCCCCATTACCAGTCATTCCTATGGCATCCAGGCTTCTTTTAATCTAAGCGATCGCTTTATTATCAGTGGTTGGGGTGGATATAGTACCAGACGAGTTTTAGAGTCTGCCGAAGGAGTAGATGGAGGCACTATAGTTAGTAAAGGCGATCAGGAAGTTTGGAACTGGGCCGTTACTCTAGCTTTTCCCGATCTGCTTAAAGAAGGTAACTTAGGCGGAATTGTAGTCGGTATGGAACCGAAAGTCACTGACTCGACAATAGATATTGCTGGAGTAGCAGAGAATACCGATCCTGATACTTCATTTCACGTTGAAGCATTTTATCAATATCAGCTAACGGATAACATAGCCGTAACTCCTGGTGCAGTTTGGATTACCTCCCCCGATCATGAAGCAGAAAATGCCGATACTGTAATTGGTACTCTGAGAACGACTTTCACTTTCTGAGTATCTCAAAACACTTGACACAAGTTATTTTGGTCATGTTGCTGTAGCGATCGCCATGTCCAAAAGAATTTTTCAATAATATTGGCGATACTCAAAACGCCATCAAAGAGTCTTTGCAGTTAACTATTGCAGGGATTTTTTTTATCAAGCGATCGCACTTATTTGCCAACTTTAAGGAAAAATATATTTAGCTTAATATATTTAGCTTGAATTGCTTGATTATAGCTTTATCTTGATTTTGCCAATCGTTTTAATCAATATTTCAATTAAATTTATTACTACAAGATGAGTATTATTGTGTGACTGAGATCACTTAGTATTTTGTTTGTAATCACGCCAACAACAAGCGAAATGTCGGAATATTGAATATATGAAGAAGACAAATCTGACAAGAACAGTAAATTGTCTTCAACCACAAATATTAATTTAGTCACAGATATAAAGTAATAATATGGTTCAATTCACTGAAAGTTATTTTGAAGAATTATTTGATTTTGCAGAACTAGACAACACAGTTTCTGCAACTATTCGTTTGGCTGCCAAAGATCCTCAAGCCTTTTATCAGTTCTTCCACAGATATTTATACTTTAACGGTTATGCATCTTCGGTAATCTCTCGTTTAGCTAGTTCCATTGCAATGTCTCGTTACTTATTTAACGATCCCAATGTAGCAGTAAAAGAAGAAGCCGATCGCGGATTTCAAATTTCTGCTGAAGTAATGATTGCAGCTGCCGATGAGGGTTCTCACGAAATTACTCACCGTGAATTGGCTCAACTATTAAGCAAAACATTAGGTGACTACGCTAAGCTTTCTACTGAAGAGCGCAATGAAATGTCCCAAGTTCCTGACTGGTTAGATGAAATCTGTCAAGAAACTATGGCGAAATATCAGGGTACACCCAACGATGCAGAGTCTTTGATTAAAGCAATTGGTTTCCATGCTGCTTCCGAGTTGATGGGCGATCGCGAGTATGCTCTACTTGATATGATCGTTCGTTACGAGAATGAAGGCATTGGATTCGATCGCTATCTAAAACAAGAAACTAAAGCGACTAGAATTGGCAAACACCGCTATCTTCCCTGGGGTTATATTCTAATTCACGGTAAATATGAAGGTACTGGTGCAGAAGCCAAGCACTTCGTTCACGTACTAAATGCTCTCAACATGGTGTTAGAATTCCGTCCAGAATCTAACGAACAACTTACTGAGTGGGTACTAGAAGGATTCAACTCTTTCATTAAATTGCAACAAAGTTTGTTTAGAAAAATCTTCCAAGAGTGTTTGAAAATGAGTCAAATCTCTCAAGGTGTTGAAGCTCCTAAATCACTAGCAACTGCATAAAATAATATCGGTTTATTTTAATTGAATGAGGTTGTGATAAGTATCACAGCCTTTTTGTTTATTAGTGAATACAATCGAATTTAAAATGTCTGCTCTTAAGACTAATTATGATAACCAGTATTAAATCTAATAAATCTAAAATGCTCGATCGGCATTACTATATAAGTCAACATAAACCCATCGCCAATCTGGCTGCTATTAGTTATACTTTTTCAGCTTATATTTGCGGTGTTATTTTATTATTTGAATCAAATCTTATTTTGAATGTAGTTGGTATCTTTCTATTAACTCATGGTTTGGCTTATTCAGCATACTTAACTCATGAGTTTATGCACGGTACAATCTTTAAAAATCGTCGTTGTAACAGCATTTTTGGCAATATTATGCTTTGGCTTAATGGTGGTTGTTATAACGGATTTCAAGCTCTAACTTTACAACATATTGCTCATCATGTAGACCGAGTGGATATATTCACTTTTGAACCCATACCAAAACTACAAAAGTTACCTACTATTACTCGTCGAATAATCTTAGCTTTGGAGTGGTTATACTTTCCAGCAATGGGATTTTGGTCGCGTTGGCACTCTGTATTTTCACCTTTTTGGAATCCCGAAAGAAGTAATGAAAAAGGTCGCGTCCTTAGCATTTTATTACTTAGAGTAGGAATATTTTCCTTAATAGGAGCAATATCTTTCAAAGCATTGTTGCTCTATTTTATTGCTTATATTGGCATGATTACCGTGCTGCGTTGGTCGGATGCTTTTCAACATACTTATGAAGGATTTCCTCCAGGAGTAGAATTACCAAAACGCGATCGCGCTCATGAAGAAGCTCATACATATTCGACTCTTTTATCACGTAAACATCCTTGGTTAAATGTTTTGCTTCTTAATTTTGGCTATCATAATGCCCACCACACACTTATGAAATGTCCTTGGCACAGTTTGCCAGAGTTAAACCAAGAAATAGAAAAGCCAAGCAAAGTTAGATATGTCTCTCTAAGACAACAATTGGTTCATTATCATCGTTTTCGCGTGATTCGCTTTATTCTTGGACAGGGAGAAGCAGTAGATGAAAATCAAAATCCTACATTTGATAAATTCTACGGCGCACACGATGTATCTTTCTTATTTATGTATTGATTCTTTCAATACTATATAAAATTTATAGATATTTATGAATTAACTTTCTTCTACTTATTTCTCTTTTTTTAAAAAAAATTAATATGATTAATTTACAATTTATTTTCGGTTTGCTTGGCAGTGTATTTACAATTATTTGTTTTGTTCCTTATATTATCAGCGTTTTACAAGGTCAAACTAAACCTAATCGTGCAACATGGTGGGTTTGGGCTATTAATGGCTCTATTTTAAGTTTAGGTAATTTAGCTGCGGGGGCGGACTATACGATGCTACCTATTATTTGCCCTGTAATTGCACAATGGTGTATTGCTATTTTGTCAATCAAACATGGTGATGGTGGCTGGAATCGCTTAGATAGAAGATGCTTAATTGCCTCTGGTATTAGTTTTATATTGTGGCGAATTCTCAACTACGATTTAATAGCAATCATATTGCCCCTTTTAATCGATATACTAGCAGCATTGCCAACTTTAAAAAAATCGTATTACGAACCAGAAACCGAAGATTTACTTACTTATATACTTTACACAGTTGGTGGCTTATTCGCAGTACTAGCAGTTACAAGATGGACATTTGAAATCGCTATTACCCCCTTGTATATACTCTGTATTAATGCAGTAATTGTTTTAATACTAACCCGACATAAAACTCTATTGATTTTTAGTACGTCTAGAAAATAAACCTAGATAAAAACCCAGGTCAAACTACTATTTGACTGAATAGTTCATGATATATTCTATGTATTTTCACGGAAGAAGAAAGATATTCTTCTTCCATTTTTGTTTTTTAGATTAATTTGGGAACTATATAGACAACTACTATCTTGAACCCTTTCAATTTATATCTTATATCCAGTTAAATTAATACAAAATAAGCTCAAGAGAACTTATGCTTTCTAATTCAGGTGAAACTTCGGTTCATAATTCTGCTAATTCCCACAAGTCTCAAAAAATACCGTTGCGTCCTATGTTGATACTTCCATTTGTAGTGCAAATTGTCGCTGCTGTTGGGTTAACAGGATATTTATCTCTGCGTAATGGACAAAAAGCAGTCAATGATTTGGCTAGTAGATTGAGAAATGAAGTAAGTAGCCGTATCGATCAACAGTTAGATAGTTATATGGCAACTCCTCGAAAAGTAGTTCAAAATAACTGGAAAGCAATTAATCTAGGTTTAATCGATCCAGAAGATGCAGAGGAAATAACTCGTTATTTTTGGACGCAAATCCATACTTTTGATATTGGTTATATTCTTTTTGGACTAAAATCTGGCGTACATTTAGGTTCGGGGCATTTTTATGGTGATGAAAGGGTAACTATTGACGAAGTTAATCTAGAACGACTGGGACACAGCAGACTTTTGATTCATGCTACAGACGACCGGGGAAATCGTACTGAGATACTTGAAGATCTGGGAGAAACTTTTGTTGATGGTAAATTTACGCTTCACGATGAAGGGTGGTACAAAGAAGCTGTTAAACAAGGTCAACCTATCTGGTCTAATGTCTACAACCTAGTCCTGGAGCCTTATGCTTTAGCCGTAGCAACGAGTACACCTATATACGACCAAAATAAAGAACTTTTAGGAGTAATTGCAGTCGAGCAACAACTATCTCAAATCAGCGATTTTTTGCGTCAAATAGAAGTTAGTCCCTCAGCAAAGACCTTTATTATTGAACGAGATGGTTTATTAATTGCAGATTCGGCAGAAGAACAACCGTTTAAGATAGTAGATGGCAAACCAGAGAGAATCAAAGCGATAAATAGTACTGACCCCTTAATTAAAGGCACTGCTGAATTTTTACAAGAAAAATTTGGCGACTTAAATCAAATTAAGGCAGTGCAACAGATTAATTTTAAGCTGGATGGCGAACGCAAGTTTGTTCAGGTAACTCCTTGGCGAGATGAATTGGGTTTGGATTGGCTAGTAGTAGTAGCTGTACCAGAGTCTGACTTTATGGAACAGATCAATGCCAATACTCGCTCTACAATTATGCTTTGTCTGCTGGCTTTGGGAGTAGCGATCGCTTTAGGTTTTTATACTTCACGCTGGATTACCAAGCCGATTTTGCAGCTAAATGAGGCTTCAGAGGCGATCGCTGGAGGGGAGTTAGAACAGAAAGTAGACGAAAAATTTAAAGTCAACGAGTTAAGTGTTTTGGCTCAATCTTTTAATCGTATGGCAGAGCAGTTACGCTCCTCATTTAATGCTCTGGCTGAAACCAATATCGAGTTAGAAAATCGAGTCAATGAAAGAACTATAGAGCTTCAAGAGGCAAAGGAAGAGGCTGATTCTGCCAATCAAGCTAAAAGTGAATTCTTGGCGAATATGAGTCATGAATTGAGAACTCCCCTCAACGGTATTTTGGGTTATGCTCAAATTCTTCAGCAGTCTCGCAATATCAAAGATCAAGAGAAAAAAGGAGTCGATATTATTAATCAGTGTGGAACGCACTTGTTGACTTTAATCAATGATATTCTCGATCTTTCCAAAATCGAAGCTCGCAAAATGGAATTGCATCCTGTGGAGTTGCATTTTCCCTCTTTTGTTCAGGGTGTAGTGGAAATTTGCCAGATTAAGGCAGAACAAAAAGGAATTGACTTTATCTACGAAGCAGATCCTAACTTGCCTGTAGGAATTGAAGCCGACGAGAAAATGTTGCGTCAGGTAATTATGAACCTGCTGAGTAATGCGATTAAGTTTACTGAACGAGGAGGCGTTACCTTGATGGTTACTAATGAATCATCCAGTAATGATGATTCAGAAATACATACTATTCGGTTTGAGGTAAAAGATACTGGTATCGGTATGAAGCCAGAAGATCTCAAAAAGATATTTTTACCTTTTGAGCAGGTAGGAAGTGTTAAAAAGCAAGCCGAGGGTACTGGGTTGGGTTTGGCGATCAGCCAGCAAATAGTCAGTATGATGGGTGGCGAGTTACAGGCTACCAGTCAACCAAATAAAGGTACAACTTTTTGGTTTGAAATCGATCTCAAAGAGACTAACAATTGGCAAGAAGCATCTCATAGTAAGACTTTTCAAGGGAAGGTTATTGGTTTCCAAAGAGCAGAATGCAAAATTTTGGTAGTTGACGATCGCTGGGAAAATAGCTCTGTAATTGTCAATTTACTCGAACCCCTTGGTTTCACTATGATGGAAGCCGAAAATGGTCAAGAGGGTCTAAAAAAAGCAATAGAATGGCAGCCAAACTTGATTATTACCGATCTATCTATGCCCGTGATGGATGGTCATGAAATGTTGGCTCAATTGCGTCAATCTTCAGAAGTATCACCCGAACTTAAAGTAATAGTTTCTTCTGCTAGCGTGTTTGAAAGCGATCGCGTCAAAAGTCTAGAGGCTGGAGCGAATGATTTCTTACCGAAGCCAATCCAAAAAGATGTTTTATTGCAGACATTAGAAAAACAGCTTAATTTAGAGTGGATTTATGAAACTCAGGCTGAATCTGGACCAGAAGACGAAACAGTAATTGAGAAATCAATCTATATTCCCGAATCTGTACCGATTATTCCTCCTTCTCCCGAAGATGTAGCGATCCTTCACGATCTCAGTCGCAAGGGTTTGATTAACGATTTACTGCAAGAAATCGAACGGATCGAGGCATTAGACGCTAAATTTTTGCCGTTTGTTCAGAAATTACGAGAGCTAGCTAAGGGATTTAAATTACGACAAATTAAAACTTTTATTGAAGAGTATTTATAAAACGATGATGAAGATTAGAAATTGGCAATTAGATCGATATTTATTTAAGAGCAAGGGGTATAAAAGATGACTGACAACACAAATTCTCACAGCATTTTGATTGTGGATGATAATCATAATAATTTGGAGGTATTGTCAGAAACCTTAACCAAAGCTGGTTTTCAGGTTTCGGTAGCTATTGACGGCGAGACGGCTCTAGAACAGATTGAATATTATAAGCCAGAGCTAATCCTATTAGACGTGATGATGCCTGGAATAGACGGTTATCAAACTTGTCAAAAGATTAAATCCAATCCCGACACCTTTGATATTCCGATTATCTTTATGACTGCTTTGTCTGATACCGAGCATAAAGTAAAGGGATTTGCGATCGGTGCTGTGGATTATATTACCAAACCTTTTCAAAGAGAAGAAGTCTTAGCCAGAGTTAGAGTCCAGCTACAGCTACGTAACCTTGCCCGTACTCTAGAAGGGCAAAACAGAATGCTTAAAAAGGAAATTCTGCAACGAGAAAGAGTAGAAAGCTCTTTGGTTAAGCTCAATCATGAGTTAGAAAAAAGAGTAGAAGAGCGAACCGATAAACTTTCTCGCACCTTAAAAACTCTACGTCAAGCTCAAGTAGAATTAGTACAGCAAAAGAAGGATTTGGAAATTAGAGTCAGAGAGCGCACCGCAGAATTGGCAAAGAGCATGGCTGATGCGGAAAAGGCTAATCAGGCAAAAAGTCAGTTTTTGGCTAACATGAGTCACGAGCTACGTACTCCCATGAATGCGATTATTGGCTACAGTGAAATGCTGATGGAAGAAGCCGAAGATATCGGACAGGATGATTTTATTCCCGATCTTCAGAAAATCCATGGTGCGGGAAAACATCTTCTCAGTTTGATTAACGATATTCTTGACCTTTCCAAAATTGAAGCTGGTCGAATGGAATTGTATCTAGAGAACTTTGAGATCAAAAGTCTGATCGGCGAGACGGTATCTACCATTCGTCCTCTGATCGAAAAGAATAATAATACCTTGGAAACCAAAGTGCCAGAAGACTTAGGGATGATGCACGCAGATTTAACTAAAGTACGTCAAAGCTTATTTAATTTATTAAGTAATGCCAGTAAGTTTACTAAGCAGGGCAAGATTACATTAGAAGTTACTTCTCAGATTATTGAATCTAAAAAATGGATTATCTTCAAGGTCACAGATACAGGCATTGGCATGACCTCAGAACAAATAGGTAAGTTGTTTCAAGCTTTTACTCAGGCAGATGCTTCTACTACCCGCAAGTATGGTGGTACGGGTTTGGGTTTAGCGATCACCAAAAAATTCTGTCAAATGATGGGGGGAGATATTAAAGTAGAAAGCGAGGTAAAAGTGGGTTCGACCTTTACTATCAATCTTCCAGTTCAAGTAGTTGATTCCAGCCAAAAAACAAATAAATCTTCAGGCACTTTTGCCTCTAAAACTGGAGATAAATCTGAGAAAAAAAATACTATCTTAGTCATCGATGACGATCCTACAAGTCACGATTTATTACAACGCTTTCTCGGTAAAAAAGGATTTGAAGTTAAAACAGTTAATAGTGGTGCAGAAGGAGTGCAGTTAGCCAAAACATTGCAGCCTAAAGCAATTATTTTGGATGTGATGATGCCTGGAATGGATGGCTGGTCGGTTCTAACATCTCTTAAAGCTCATCCCGCAACGGCAGATATTCCTGTAATCATGATGACCATGGTAGACGATCAAAATTTAGGCTATGCTTTGGGTGCTGCTGAATATTTACTCAAGCCGATTGATAAGAATAAATTAGACACTATTTTGAACAAGTTCGAGCTAGCTCCAAATTCTAATTCGATTATGGTGGTCGAAGATGACCCTGGCATCAGGGAAATTTTGTGTCGTCAGTTGAGAGGCGAAAATTGGCAGGTCATTGAAGCAGCAAATGGTAAAGAAGCATTGCTCAAGCTAGAAGAGCATAGACCAGGGTTGATTCTTTCCGATCTAATGATGCCAGAAATGGATGGATTTGAATTAGTTCATCGGTTAAAACAAGACCAACAGTTATGTTTTATTCCTGTAATTATTTTAACGGCAAAGAGTATTACTAATCAAGATCGTCAAAAGTTAAATGGAGGAGTAAGTAAAATTTTTGAGAAGGGTTCATATCAACGCTCGATACTGTTTAACGAAGTGAGTCATCTGTTAGAAGAAGCGATCGCTCGCCAGCCAAATCCTGGGGATACTGAATCAATCTCTAATACCATGTCTGCATAGATGATATCCCAGTTTATCGAAGTAGCTAAATATTTTATGTTTTAAACATTATGCCCAAAATCTTGTTAGTTGAAGACAACGAAATGAATCGGGATATGCTTTCTAGACGCTTGAAACGTCGTGGTTATGAAGTCTCGATCGCAGTCAACGGTGCAGAAGGTGTATCCATGGCGAATTCAGTAACACCAGATTTGATTTTGATGGACATGAGTTTACCTGTAATGGATGGTTGGGAAGCTACCAAAAATATCAAAGCCGATCCTAATACCTGCTCAATTCCCGTAATTGCCCTTACTGCTCATGCCATGTCTGGCGATCGCGAAAAGGCTCTCCAGGCTGGTTGCGACGACTATGATACTAAACCCATAGAACTATCTCGTCTTTTGAGCAAAATTAAATCCTTTTTGGGTGATAGCTAATACCGCTCTTTGAAGTTGGTAACTATGATTCGATCTGCAATATCTACTTAACCAATTGCATCATACTTTCAATGACTACAGATAGCCAATCCCAGTCGTCCATACTCTCTCATTTGCGTCACGAACTACGTACGCCAATCAATGCCATCATTGGTTATAGTGAGATGATAATCGAAGAATTGTCAGATCTAGATTTAGACATCGAATATCTCAGCAGACTAGAGCAAATTCGCGATTGTGGTGCTAAATTACTAGTTTCGATTAACAATTTTTTAAATCCTGCAACTCCCCCTAACAGTCAACTGGAACTAGAAAAGATTATTACTAATCCAGAATTGAAGGCGGAACTACAAAGACCAACTCAGCTAGTAATTGATAACTGTCAACAGTTAAAACCTTCAATCGAGACAGATTTTGTAGTCGATATAGAAAGAATCGATACCGCAGCCAACAAACTATTACAAGAAATTGACGCTCTTTTAAAGGCTACACCGCCAGATAATAGTTCGGCTGTCGAACCAAATCTTGTCCCTAAAATAGATCGAACAGAAGCAACAGGCAGTGACTTTAAAGAAGAAAAGACAACATCAGATATGGATCTGATTATCGATTCAGGTATTCTCTTAGCAGAGGAGTCCGAACAACCTTTAAATCCTGGTAATTATACAATCTTGATTGTTGACGATAATGTCACTAATCGAGATTTACTCTCGCGACAGGTCAAAGCTCAAGGATACCAAGTTTCAACCGCAGCCAACGGCAGAGAGGCGATTAAGATGATTGAAACTGGAGCTTATGATTTAATTCTGCTGGATATTATCATGCCCGATGTTAACGGCTATCAAGTCCTCAAGTGGATTCGTGCTGGACATTGGCGATATATTCCTACCATTATGATCTCGGCGATCGATGAAATCGATAGCGTAGTTAAATGTATTGAAATGGGAGCAGCCGATTATCTGGCAAAACCTTTTAATTCCACCCTGTTAAAAGCTAGATTGGGAGCTTGTTTAGAACAAAAAAGACTGAGAGACCAAGAAGCATCTTATTTGGAAAAGTTAGCTCTAGCCAACGAAGAGATCAACATGCTCAATAGTTGTTTGCAGGCAGAAAATACGCGCTTGAGTACTGAACTTGAGGTGACGCAGCGTCTACAAATGATGCTTTTGCCTAAAGAAAGAGAACTCAGCGAAATTGAAGATCTAGAAATAGCAGGTTTTATGGAACCCGCTGATGAAGTTGGAGGTGATTATTATGATGTTTTACAACATCACGGACGAATAACTATTGGCATTGGTGATGTGACGGGACACGGTTTAGAAAGTGGTGTTTTGATGCTGATGGTGCAAACTGCTGTCCGTACCCTGATGGAAAACAACGAAACCGATCCGAAGAAGTTTTTTGAAGTGCTTAACCGCACTATTTACAAAAACGTACAGCGTATGGATTCGGATAAAAATTTATCTCTGTGCTTAATTGATTATCACGAAGGTGCCCTCAGTTTAAGCGGTCAACATGAAGAAATGTTGGTAGTCCGTTCTGGGGGGACGATCGAAAGGGTGGACACAATTGATTTAGGATTTCCCATTGGCTTGGAAGAAACTATTAAAGATTTTGTTTTTCAAGTTCAGATTCATTTAAATCAAGGAGATGTAGTCATACTCTATACCGATGGGGTTACAGAAGCGGAAAACCATCTAGGCATACATTATGGATTAGAAAACCTCTGTGCCGTAGTCCAGCGACACTGGCAAAAGTCGGCACAAGATATTCGACGAGAAGTTATTCAAGACTTGCGATCGCATATTGGAGTAGAAAAAGTTTATGACGATATAACCTTAGTTGTTCTCAAACAAAAATAGTTTTTAGCCGAACAATCTTTCGTAATACTTAATTTTTATAGATTTTAAATATATGAATACTAGTAATGTCACGGTCGAACAAATATTAGGCGACTTTATTCAAAATTTACCCCCCAGCCAAGAATATTTGATCCTTAGTTTTTCACCAGGCTCAATTCCTCTACGTCAAAGATGGCGCAATAATTGTTTATCAGCAGATTTTTTGGCAGACTATCTCAGTACTTTTTTCTTGAGTGACGAGCATCAACAAGTAGAATGCGACAAACAGGCGGAAGTTAAAAGTGCTGTTAGCTATATTGCTAATGAATTACTGGAAAATGCAATGAAATATGGTGTGGAGATGTCTCCTTTTCCAATTAGTATCCAAATTCATCTCAATCCAGACTTGATTATTTTTCAACTTACCAACAGTATTCCATTGCATCAAACTCGCCCATTTCAGAGTTATATTGAAACCATCCTCAATTCCGATCCCAGCGAACTATACATTGCTCAATTAGAAAAAAACGCTCTGGAGGAGAATGGCGAAGAATCTGGGTTGGGATTATTAACTATGCTCAATGATTATGGAGCCAAGTTAGGCTGGAAGTTTGAACCATTACCTCAAGCCTCGACTGAAATAACAGTTACTACAATGGTACAGCTTAAAATTTGACTCTATTTTTTGAGCATCAAGTCTTTTCAAAGCTAAGATAGCGATTAGAGCGATAACTATCTAATTTGGATCTGGGTAATTAAAAGTTGTAAACAGTTAGATCGAGCGAATATTGATTTTTTTAAAATAACAATGGAAATAAAGACTGAGAATTATAAAGTTGCCTATGATGAGGCATCCCACAACATTATATTTGATGGTTCATTGCGCCTAAATGGTAGTGCAGAATATGCTTCCATCACTGAATTACTAAATAACGTAGCCCAGCAAGAACCAGAAAAGATTGTTTTAGACTTAAAAGAACTTAATTTTCTCAACAGTTCAGGGATCAGCGTTTTGTCTAAGTTCGTGATTAATGTTCGCCGACGCAAAAATATTCAAATGGTAGTAATTGGAGCGAAGAAAAATCCTTGGCAGGGAAAATCACTCAAGAATTTACAACGTTTAATGCCTTCTTTGAAGTTAGAGATGGAGTAGCTTTAAGGAAGGAGGAGTCAGGAGAAAGGAAAATTAGAAAATTAAAAGATCGAGGCTAACAGCTAATAGCTAACAGCTAATAGCTGTCAAGAGATAAACTAAGCTTTTTTGGTCATAGTAGGTGGCAGTTTAATGTTTTTGGCCAAACCCAGAAAAGACAAAGTTTGAATCATCATCCAAGTAAGATCGATTTCCCACCACTCTAAACCATGACGCGCAGAGTACTGAAAAGCATGGTGATTATTATGCCATCCTTCACCAAACGTCAGCAGTGCTACCCACCAACAGTTGAGAGATGTATCTTGGGAATCGTGGCTTTTATAGCCAAATTTGTGAGTCGCGCTATTAACAAACCAGGTACAGTGAAATACTACTACCAAACGAACAAAAATTCCCCAGATGACAAAGGGTAAGCCACCAAAATAATAAAGAATTGCTGCCAAAATCAGCTGGATTGGAATCATACCATACTGGCAAAATTGATAAAAGCGATCGCCAGATATGTCTTTGGTGTATTTGGGAATCATTTTATTGGCGGGATTTTGACACAACATCCAACCAAGATGACTCCAATAAAATCCTTTCAGAGAATTGTGTGGATCTTGTTCGCGATCGGAATATTGGTGATGAATACGATGCAGTCCGATCCAATCTAGAGGGCCTCCTTGACCTGCTAAGGTGCCACAAAAGATTAAACAATACTCTAACGGTTTAGGAACTTCAAAACTACGATGGGCAACTAAGCGATGAAAGCCTAAAGTGATTCCGACACCTGCGGTTAGAAAATAAAGGAAAAAAGCAATAATTAAAGCATTCCAATTAAAATTGCCAGGAAATAAGGCAAATAAAGCCATAAAGTGAATTATAGCCATGTAAATAATTGTCCCCCATGCTGGAGGGATTTTTTCTGATGTAGCAACTGTCATTTAATAATCCAAGTTTCAACTTTAATGCAATATTTGTGTATTGTGTGCTGGAACACATTTAAAACTAGTAGACCAAAAAGCAAAAATATTTAATTTCTTTTACTTGCTGACCTCAAAAAATGTTATTCAATGAAATTGTTTGGAAGTAATTCTGACCATAAGTAAATCTGGGTTGATAAAAAACCAAAAACAAAACTAAGTACTCCTTCAAAGAATATGAATACTAAAAACCTGCTTTTAGAGGCAGAAAAAGCACTAATACCGATTTTTTCTGGTATTGACTCCCAGGTCAAGCAAAATCTCAAAAAAGTTTTGTCAGCCTATCGCGATTGTAAAGTTGGAGTACAGCATTTTGCTGGTGTAAGTGGTTATGGACACGATGATTTGGGACGAGATACTTTAGATCGGGTATTTGCTCAAATTGTGGGCGCAGAAGCAGCATTGGTAAGGGTTCAGTTTGTTTCTGGCACTCATGCGATCGCTTGTGCCTTATATGGAATTTTACGTCCTGGAGATGAGATGTTAGCGGTGGCTGGCGCACCCTATGACACCTTAGAAGAAGTAATTGGTTTGCGGGGCAATAATCAAGGTTCGCTCAAAGATTTTCAGATTAATTATCGCGCCTTAGATTTGACCGATCAGGGTACGGTTGACTGGGAAGGATTAAAAGCAGCAGTCAAACCAGAAACTCGTTTGGTATTGATTCAACGTTCTTGTGGTTATTCTTGGCGAGAAAGTTTATCGATTCAAGATATTCAAAGAATTGTCGAGATAGTTAAGCAGCAAAACTCTAATACAGTCTGTTTTGTCGATAATTGCTATGGAGAATTTATTAATACTCTCGAACCTACTGCTGTCGGTGCAGATCTGATCGCTGGTTCGTTAATTAAAAATCCTGGGGGAACGATTGTGACGACGGGGGGATATATTGCAGGGAGAAAGGAATTAGTTGAAGCATCCGCCTGTCGCTTGACTGCACCAGGTATAGGTAGCAGCGGTGGGGCAACCTTAAATCAAAATCGCCTGATGTATCAGGGTTTATTTCTTGCCCCAGGCATGGTAGGAGAAGCAATCAAGGGGGGTCACTTAATTGCCTATGTGTTTGAGCAATTAGGATATCCAGTTAATCCTTTGCCTTTTGCTCCTCGACAAGATATCATTCAAGCCATTGAGTTGGGTTCGCCAGAGAAGTTAATCGCATTTTGTAAAGCAATTCAACAGCATTCCCCTATAGATTCCTATTTAGAACCCGTTCCCGCCCAAATGCCTGGCTATGAAAGCAAATTAGTTATGGCTGGAGGCACTTTTATTGATGGTAGTACCTCAGAATTTTCCGCTGATGGCCCTCTGCGAGAACCGTATATTGCCTTTTGTCAGGGAGGTACACACTGGACTCATATCGCAATCGCCCTAGAAGCAGCAGTGGATGCTCTTAAATAAAGGCGATGGGTGAACGAACTCCAATCAATCGTGCCAAAAGCTTTAAACGCCAGTGTGTGACTTTAAATGTGATTTCTGCCACCGAAGAAAACTCCCCTCCAGAAGTAAAGCCGATTGCATGGCTTTGGTGGGAAACTATCTTTTTGCTTAATTTACTTAATTTAACGGCTTTTTATAACGAATGTTAGATATAATAAAAATACGCTCGACTAATAATTCATGCCGAAAATTATTAATCGCGATCGCGATTGTCAAGAAATACGGATGAAGCTTTTCTATAGGAACTCTAGAAAATCAACGATTATCGATTCACGATTGGCCATGAACTCAGCATCTTTACTTTCCCAACCAATTATTTCAGCCCACAACCTCAACCACTACTTTGGTCAGGGCGATCTCCGCAAACAAGTTTTGTCTGACATCAATTTAGAACTTTACAAAGGCGAAATTGTTATTTTGACTGGTCCTTCTGGTTCTGGTAAAACCACATTACTTACCTTAATGGGAGGATTGCGTTCGGCTCAATCAGGTAGTCTCCAGATTCTCGGACAAGAGATTTTAGGCGCAAATAAGCACCAATTAACCCAACTGCGTCAGCAAATCGGCTATATCTTCCAAGCACACAATTTACTAGCATTTCTCACTGCTAAAGAAAACGTACGAATGTCTCTAGAACTTCACGACGATTATTTAAAACAAGACATGGATGCTAAAGCTATTTCGATACTAGAATCAGTTGGTTTAGGAAATCGTGCCGATTATTACCCAGAAAGTCTATCAGGAGGACAAAAACAACGAGTTGCGATCGCTCGTGCTTTAGTTAGTCATCCATCTATTGTCTTAGCCGACGAACCCACTGCTGCACTAGATAGTAAATCTGGTCGAGATGTAGTAGAAATTATGCAGCGACTAGCCAAAGAACAAGGTTGCACTATCCTTTTGGTAACTCACGATAACCGTATTTTGGATATTGCCAATCGTATTATTTACATGGAAGATGGGAGACTCGCGAAAAAGGATGAAGTAGAGAGTAGGGAGTAGGGAGTAGGGAGTTTTTTAGTTCTAGTTACAGATAGTTCATGAATGCATCTTGTAGATGAAGCAATTACCCGAACCCGTGTGGCAAAGACATCGACAACTTCATTTTTCAAGCACTAAAGTATTATTCGAGATACTTTGACCCCAACGGTGTGCTGTTTCAATTGCAGTATGGATAAGTATTGAAATATCAGTCCAAGATAATGCCACCTCATCGCCATCTTTGAAATTATACTGTCTTTTACCAACGTTAAAATTTGAGATTTGCGGTTGATTGCCTCGCACCCTATGGATTCCATTGTTGTGAAAAGAGTTTCGAGTACATCCCATTGCCAAGAACACATCAATGTCAGACGCTGACAACTTCTGATTCTGTTGCACAGCTTCTGCGTTCTGTTTTACAGTTTGATTACAGTTTTCAGTTAGATGTTTAGATAGTGAGCCTAAATAATGATCTAACAGAAAGTATACTCTTGTGATGACAGACTTTCTAAGATAATCAGTAAAAACCAATTCGATCTTTTCTTTATCCACTTCTTGATCGACAATTGTTGCAAATTCGTTAATTCGCACTTCATCTTGTGAAATCATTGTCACACCAGCAATTATCCAGAGCGCAGAAACATAATCGTTCTTCATTGCTCCTAACATTATGTAGCGAACATCTTGATTTACGTGCGCTCCTAATTCCGTCTTTAATTCATTACGATAATTTTCCACATCTTCGCACAATTTTGGAACTCCAGTAATCAACTGATTCCACGTCATAATTGATATATCCGATCTAGTCATGGAACAATTCAAAACACAAGATAACTATATATTTAGACAGGAAATTCCCGTAAAGATAGCTTCTTTCTAAGAAAATCAGAATTTAATCGCCAACAGCAAATTTACTTAGACTTTTTAAATAATTAGCATTATATAATTTAGCTAACCAATATAGCTTTGTGTAAAGTATTCACAATACTATAATCCTTGCTTAACAAGCTTCATAGACGTTGTGGGTGCGATAACAGCAGCCTTGATGAGCAAGATGAAGAAAACCAGCGCGATCGCCCCAAAGTCAAGGCAGAATGTCTCAAATTAATTGTAACATTGAAACTCGACTTAAGAAAACATTTTAAAAATAGATCGATCGTAGAGACGTAATATATTACGTCTCTACAAGGTTTGACGGCGTTAGAGAAATCACCCCACCCAAGTC
>JASJEI010000313.1 GCA_030064795.1 Pleurocapsa sp. MO_226.B13
GGATTATTCTCAAGGAATTGGCATAGATCCAGGAGTTTCCAATTGGATTACAGCAGTGAGTTCCAAGGGCAAAAGCTTTATTATCTGTGGCAGAAAAATTAAATCAATTAACCAAAGATATAACAAAGCAGTAGCTCAATATAAACAAGGAAAACCCCAAAAATATTGGGATGAATATCTGGCTCAATTGACACACAAGCGAAATTGTCAGATGCGAGATGCTTGTTCAAAAGCTGCTCGTTTCGTAATTAACTACTGCCTCAAGCACGGCATAGGTAATATTGTTTTTGGCTGGGGTCAAGGAGTTAAAAACGAGTCTAATCTTGGAAGGCGAAATAACCAGAACTTCGTACAGATTCCTACTGCTAGGCTTAAAAATAGAATTAAAGAGTTAGCAGAATCAGTAGGTATTATTTTCACAGAAACCGAGGAAGCCTATAGTTCAAAAAGTGACTTTCTTGCAGGGGATTTATTATTTAAGTTTGGCGAAAAACCCAAGGGATATAAATTCTCAGGCAGAAGAATAACTAGGGGTACTTATAAAAGCAAATTCGGATTAATCTGTGCCGATGCCCTAGGAGCGATTAATTGTCTAAAAAAAGTAGCCGTACAGCTAGGTATTAACTTAGCCGAGGCGGGTAAAAAAGGAGCATTGACTCTCCCCAAGCGATATAATCTGCACTTGATGAGTAAAATATATCGTAGAAATGGAGAGATGAGGCTTAAGCCCATCTCGTAATATCATTTCAGAATCCACTTTGTTTTCAAAAAGTGGAGAAGTCAAGCCGTTAAAATAAGAATCAAACTAGTATCTGAATTACTACAGCGATAAAGCTCACTAGGCCAATACAGAGAAGGGCTACAGAAGCGATCGCCGTGGAATCAAAAACCTTGTTATCGTAGGTATAATTATCTTCAGCAATTGATTTAAGCATTCGATAATGGGTCATCAGGGCGGTAGACATCCCGAAGAGTCCAGTTGTAATAAAGGCTAATCCTAGAATGATTGAAGCCCTTTCAGGTTTAAGATCCATATCTTGACCGATCGTGCTTTTCTGAAGGGTATACACCAATGTGGGAATACCAAAACCAAAACCGATCAGTGATAAGCAAGTACGCATCCAAGCCATGAGGGTGCGATCGGCAGCAGCTCGATTGCGAAACTTGGCTAATTCAGTGCGCCTTTCAGCCAAGTCAGTACGTTTTGTAGCCAGTTCAGTAGTGGATGGATTTTTCTGGGGTTCGGGTTTTGGATTTTTTTGGCTCATGAATCGGACACTACACACTTAAAGGAATAGAAGCAGAGTATTTTATCAAATAGCTCTTAGCTCTTGGCTCTTAGCTTTTAATTATCGACAAAAGGAATCTGTTTATTTTATTCTGGCGACTGGGGAAAATCCACCCCCACGATTTCCCCTAAAGGATTAAAAACGATCATAAAGCTACGATTCTCTCTGGCAAACTCAAGATTTACTAGCACGGCATCAGAACTAGAACTCTCCACCACCCTAGAACTAGTGCGGTACTTGAAGGGACCGGCGGTTGCTACAATCTCTTGCCATCGCTGTTCGAGATCTTCGGGTAATAAGGACTCTTTAAGCTCGGGGGTTAGATACTCTCTGGCAACCCCATATTTACTACTACTTAAAGCATCCACGAATTCTTCAGCATTGGTTTGAATGTTGGTAATTAGTAAAGAGTCAACAGTAACAATTTTTTGCTCGCTGTCTAAAGTAACCGTAAAATCGGGAATCGAATTTTCAAAATTAGCAGTTACCAAAACATAGTAGGTATCAAATATTTCTGCCGAACGAATTTTTCTATATTGGACAAAAGAACCTTTATTATCTAATATTTTTTGCCATAGCTGTTCTAAATCGGCAGCAGTCAAGTACTTCTTGATACTGGGGCTAAGATATTCCCTAGCTTGCTCAAATTCTCTTGCAATCAAGGAGTCAAAAAATCCCTGAGTAACATCTTTTGCCTTAACCAATCGATCGGATTCAGCCTCATCAGAGGGAGAGACTTGTGCGAGCCGTAGGCTATTTATCCTCGAATGGGAACGCGGTAGTGTAATCGCTGTAGTTGAGAACGGAATTAAAATTACTCCACTAAATACAGCTAGACAAATATAAAAATCAGAGAATTTTTGTATTCTACGTTTCATAATATAGTTACATCTATGATAGACAATGCTGTTAATTAGCTAATTTTGGTGATTGATGTAGAAGAATCATACCATTAACTACTTTACCCACAAGAGAGAGGAGATTTCTCTAACAATATCTTAAAATCGCTCGCCAATAGAAAAGTGCAAGGCATTCCCTCCATCAGTGTTGAAACCAAATTCTAGCCTAAGAGTACCCAAACTGCTGGGTACTCGTAAGCCCAAACCATAACCCAAAGCACTACCTGGTTTATCCCTGACTTCGGCTGGTCTTCCTCTTACTGCATCTGCTGAACCGAGATCGGTGCCATAGTCTAAAAATAAAGTTCCTCCGACATTATACTCTTCGCGAAAAGCATTAAAATCAAAAATCGGAAAGCGGTATTCAGCTGTCCCTTGGATAAAACTACGACCAGTACCTAATTCACCACCACCAAAACCTCGCACTGAGCTAGTGCCTCCTAAGCTAAAGGCTTCGTATGGTGGTAAATCTCCAATTATCGTTCCCCCTTGAAAATTTAAAACCAAAGTGCGATCGCCTTCAGTAAAGCCGAATAAGTTTAAAGGAAGAAAGTGACTATAGTTAGCAGTTAGACGGTTGTGGAAAATACTGTCATCGCCAATGGGTATTGACTGATCTATACCCAATAACAACCGATAACCTTGAGTCGGATTTAAAGAATTATTGCGTCGGTCTAAAGAACTAGCAAAGTTAATAGTTAGCAGATTATCTTGTCCATCATCGCTAAAAGTTAGTCTATTGCCCAGTTCATCTACAGTTTCTACAGAAGAAGAAAATAACCCATCTCTGGCGGTCACTTTTTCATAAGATATCCCTACTGCGCTTTCAAAATCTTGAGTGAGGGGAAAAAAGAACTCTAATCCACCACCTAATCGATCGATCCAAGGGTCGTCATCATTTGGTAGATTTACTTCAATCTCTCCATTATCAAATTCTGGTTCTATTCCTTGGCGACTGAAAAAATTCACCGCATAACCGCGATCGTGTCGCCAAAAATCTCGATAGTCCAAGTCGAAACCCAAAGTATCCTGCCCTCCTTCAATACCTAGAGATACAACTTTGTTGGTACCGCCTAAATTGAGAAAGCCAAAACGTACTCCACCAGATATTCCGTTGGCTCGATTGGACTGGGGAAGTACGGTTGTCGGTCTCACAGGTCCTTGTAAAGCTGTCGGTGGGGGCAAGGTCAGAGCAAAACTAAAGAAGAAGGGCTTATTTTCTTCTACGGTCACTACCATGACTGTCTTATTGTCTGTGGTGGATTCCTCCAGAGTAAGAGCGGCTCGCTTGATAATAAGTAAATCGCTGACTCTTTCTAAACCTTTTTTTGCCACTTCTGGAGCGTAAAGGTCTCCTGGTTGAAGGTCAAACTCTTGGATGATGATCTCTGGTTTGGTTTTTCCCGTTACGGGTTGATTATTCTTATCGACATACCTAACTTGAATTTCAGTAATTTTTTCCCCCTGACTAGCAGGCACGGTAATTGGTCGATCTTTATTGCTGTTAATAAAGTCTTTAATATCCCGCTCCAGTTGAGTTTGATTAGCTAAGATGGGAGTTGTCGGCATATTTTGTCCCCAACTAGCTGTTGCTAAAGCTAAATAGATGTAAAAAAAACTAAATCCAAAAGTGCAGTAACGTTGAGCTGATAAAAATGGATATAAAATTTTCAATAAATTGTCGATCATAGATTTAAGTTTCAGTTTGCGCAACCATAATATATTTTATTGTTAATAATGCTTGAATTCCTCGGTTTTGTGACCCTATATTTTTATAATTGCTGATATAAACTAAATAGTTTAATGATTTTAAACTAATCTAAACTAATATCAGCTAATTGTTGAGAAATTGTATACATATCTTCAAATATGATTAATCAACTCAACGCCCACCCAAATTCAGCCAAGAATTTAGAATAAAATGCCGAACACCATTGCCTTAATCGCTCACGATCGCCAAAAAGATAACTTAGTTGCATTTGTCAAGCAACACCAGAAAATTTTCTCGCGATATCAGGCGATCGCTACTGGTAATACTGGTCAAAAAATTCAACAACAAACCAACCAGGAAGTAAACTGCCTTCTATCTGGGGCGACGGGAGGAGACGCTCAAATTGCAGCGAGGGTAGCTGAGGGAGAAGTAGCTGCGGTAATCTTTCTTATCGATACTCTTAATGCTCAACCCCACGAACCAGATATTCAAACTTTATTAAGAATCTGCGAAGTTCATGACGTTCCCCTGGCTACTAATCTGGCAACAGCTAGAGCAGTCATAACTTCTTTAGACAAAAGTAGAATTGCTCATCTGATCTTTAATCCTGCTGCGGGACAAGGCAATCCCGACCAAGATTTGGCTTTAATCAAAAAAATATTAGAACCCCAGATTCAGTTAAACGTTATTTTAACCCAACCGGGAGTAGATTCAGGAAAGCAAGCCCAGGAAGCGATGCAAGGTGCAACAGATTTAGTAATCGCTTCTGGAGGAGATGGTACGGTTTCGGCAGTAGCAGCAGCAGTAATGGAAACTGGAATTCCCTTGGGGGTTATCCCTCGCGGTACTGCCAATGCTTTTTCCGTGGCATTAGGTCTTCCTACTAATCTCAGCGCTGCGTGTGAAACCATTTTGGCAGGAACTACTAAAGTAGTAGATGTGGCTCGCTGCAACGATATCCCGATGATTTTACTGGCAGGAATTGGTTTTGAAGCCGAAACTGTGGAAAAAGCTAATCGTGAATTAAAAAATCAAATAGGAGTATTAGCCTATCTCTTAGCTGGAGCACAGCAAATCGCTACCCAAGAAATGTTTGAAGTGCAAATAGAAATAGATGGTCAAGTTACTAATTTTAATTCTTCGGCTATGACTGTTGCTAATGCAGCTCCTCCGACTTCCATACTAGCTCAGGGATGGGGAGAAACCCTGTTTGATGATGGTTTACTTGATGTGACAATAGGTGTCGATCGATCTTCAGAGCTAAATCTAGCCAAACGTATACAGGATGTAACCGCCCTAGCCGATCTATTTGCATCGGCTTTAATCAAGCAACCCACCAATCGAGAGGATATTGTCTGCCTGCGCGTCCCCCAAATCAAGATATCAGCAAACCCGCCTCAAAAAGTTGTAGTAGATGGAGAAATGATCGGCACAACTCCTGTGGAAATCCATTGTATTCCTCAAGGATTGACTATATTTGCTCCTTTAGCAAGTTAGCTCTAGTTGATTTTGAACTGGGAAAATATGGTACTATTGGTTGTATCTTTTTGTTTTCTGTTTTCAATCCCCCCAGAAACTGTTAAACAATATTGCTAAAATTAAACACTGTTTCAGTAAATAAGAACTATAAAATTATGAAAATGAATAAAGTTAATTTGCTAGCTTTAGTAACTTTTGTCGCCTTGTTAGGAACGTCGTTAAGTAGCTCCCTAGAGGCCCAAGAAATCAGCGGAGATCCAGACATTGAGCAGGAATATCTTCAAGAGAGACTAGAATTAACTCGTTCTGCTATACAAGCCGATAGAAAGGCTATTGTCAATGAATATATGGATCTTACCGAAGAGGAAAGTCAAGATTTTTGGCCTTTATACAAAGAATACCGCACCCAAGCGACCAAGCTCAATGACCGACTGGCCAAGATTATACTTGACTATGGCGATAGCTATCAAGAACAAAGTGTCTCCGACGAACAGGCGGAACAAATGCTCTCTGACTATCTAATACTCGAGCAAGACAGACTCGACCTTCGAGATGATTACGTCGCCAAATTCCAACAAATTTTGCCGCCTATAAAAGTTACCAGATATTTTCAGTTAGAAAATAAATTAGATGCGATAGTGGATTACGATCTAGCTGGAAACATTCCTCTAGTAGAGTAGAATCTAAGCTGGCAAAAATTTTTAAAAGATTGATGAAAATTGATTATCTGACTATTCTTCTGAGGTTTATTTGTCTGAGCATGGTCATCATCAGCTGCTTAGTAGTTATGCCCCCAGTAGTAATAGCTTCACCTTCTTGTCCCGAAGGGATGGTATTTATTCCAGGCGGTACTTTTCGTATGGGAGACGATCGGGGAAAATATGAAGATGAGAAAGCTGTAGACGATATCACCATAAAGGATTTTTGCATCGATTCTCATGAAGTCACCAATGCTGATTATCAAAAGTTTGTTGAGGCAACTGGCTATGTGACAGTAGCGGAACGTCCTTTATCCAAAGAGCAATTTCCTGACTTACCAGATGAACAACGCTCACCAGGATCGTTAGTCTTTATTCCCCCAGCAGAGGATGTACAACAAGTTCCCTATCTCAGTTGGTGGCATTGGGTTCCTGGTGCTAACTGGCTTCATCCCCAGGGACCAGAAAGTTCCCTTGAGGGTAAGGAAAACTACCCAGTTGTACATATAGCTTATGAAGATGCAGAAGCCTATGCAGATTGGGCGGGAAAACAACTACCCACTGAAGCTCAATGGGAGTATGCTGCTCGTGGTGGTCTTAAGGACAGAATCTTTGCTTGGGGCAATAAATACTCTGCTAAAAAAGCTAATACCTGGCAAGGAAGATTTCCTTTTGCTAATGAAAAACAAGATGGCTATGTAGGAGCATCCCCCGTTGGTTCTTTTCCACCTAATGGCTTTGGGCTATACGATATGACGGGTAACGTTTGGGAGTTGACTAGTGATTGGTATCGGGTGGAGCGACAAGCTATGGCTCATAGCATCGATCCTCAAGGTTTTAGTCCAGCAGAGAGTTTTGACCCCAAAAAACCAGGGGAAGGGGCAATGCATGTAATTAAGGGTGGTTCTTACCTCTGTGCTAAAAACTATTGCAGTCGTTACCGTCCTGCTGCACGAGAATCTCAACCACTTGATACTGGCACTACTCATATCGGATTTCGATTAGTGAAAACTTTAACAACAACCTAGACTGACAGCATATTTTGGCGGGTTTAATTTTTGAAAGGCTATGAGATGAAAACAATTTGGCGAAAATTCCTGATTTTTGTGTTCGTCATGGTATTTACTACCGTGGCGACAGCTCAGACCAACGAGCCCCTGCCATCATGGAATAAAGGTGCATCTAAGCAAGCCATAGTCCAGTTTGTTGAAGATGTCAGTACTGCTAACGGTTCAGGTTTTGTCCCATCATCTGAGCGTATTGCCGTATTTGATAACGATGGTACGTTATGGGGGGAACAGCCCCTATATTTCCAGCTCGTATTTGCAATCGATCGGGTCAAGGCACTTGCGCCGATGCATCCTGAATGGCAAGACCAGCAACCTTTCAAGGCGGTATTGGAAGACGATCTGGAAACAGTCTTGGCTGGGGGGAAGGAAACATTACTCGAACTAATCTTAACCACCCACGCTGGCAACACGACGGAAGAGTTTGACCAAATTGTCCGAGATTGGTTAGCCACTGCAAAGCATCCCCAGACTAAACGTCCTTATACGGAAATGGTCTATCAACCGATGCTCGAACTACTTGAATATCTACGTGCCAACGGCTTCAAGACCTACATTGCTTCGGCTGGGGGCATTGAGTTTATGCGTGTCTTTTCCGAGGAGGTATACAGCGTACCCCCCGAACAGGTCATCGGCAGTAGTATCAAGACTCAGTTTGAGTTACGCGACGGCAATCCCGTGCTTGTTCGTCTACCAGAGATAGACTTTATTGATGACAAAGCCGATAAACCAGTCGGCATTAATCAGTACATTGGTCGGCAACCAATTGCCGCGTTTGGTAACTCCGATGGCGACCTACAAATGCTCCAGTGGACAACTGCTGGAAGTGGTGAGCGTTTGGCTGGTATCGTTCATCATACTGACACAGACCGTGAATGGGCATATGACCGCACATCTTCTATTGGTCGCCTCGACCAAGCTCTTGACGAAGCTCAGTCAGAAGGGTGGACAATTATTGATATGAAGAAGGACTGGAAACGTATATTTCCGTTCAATAATAGGCAATAATAGGTGAAAACTAGAGTAAGCAGAGGTAGTAATTTGTAACACTCCTTTTATTAAAATTTTGAATTTTACATAATTTTATAGTCATTCTAAATAATTTCCGTATAATTTAACGATGTCATCTAAAGATTTACCAGAAGCAGAGTAAATACGCCTTTTTTTGATAATGGCAAAGTCTTGTTCGATACGATTGAAATCAGGTGAGTATGGGGGCAAAAACAAGACTTTATGACCAGCCTCTTGTGCAATACGAAATACGTCATCTTTGCGATGAAATGGTGCATTGTCCAGAATTAAATTAGAATGACTATAAGTTTAAGAAATATAGATTCTGCTATTGGGATGGGTCTAAATCTTGATTCAATAAAAAGATATTCATTAATCTAGAAAAAATTCTGCAATTTCTTCTAAAAAAGTTAGTCTCGGTTCAAGTTAAATAGCAGTCAACTACCTGCGATGAATCGCAGGCTTGTTAAACCCAGTTAACAACTAAGAGTTGCACTACTACAGAGCCTAACCCTGATACGTACTTACAGCCTCTTCTCTCGGCTGTACTATCTACAAGACTACTGGGAGTAGTCGCCTGAAGAAGGGACATTTTGGTTTAGGTGTAGGAAGAGACACACATACTTATATAGGGTTATACCTAATGCAAAAACAACCAACAATTAGAGTTCCAGTTTTATCGCCATCAGGTGAGGTATTAATGCCGACAACAAGCGCGAGAGCAAGAAGATGGATACGACAAGGTAAAGCTAAACCAGTATGGAACGACCTAAATATTTTCTGTGTTCAGCTACTTGTAGAACCCTCTGGTACTGAAACTCAAGAAATCGTGGCATCAATCGATCCAGGCAAGCTATTTTCGGGTATAGCAACAGTTAGCAAAAAAGCTGTATTGTTTACTGCTCATGTTGTTCTACCGTTTAAGCGAGTTGTCGCCAGAAAGCAGGCTCAAAAAATACTTCGTCGAGCTAGACGTGGCAGAAGAATTAATCGAAATATTCCTTTTGCCCTAAGAGCGCACAGAGAAAAAAGATTTGACAATCGACGAGGTAATAAATTATGCCCCTCAATTCGCGCCAATCGTCAGTTCGAGCTAAGAATCATAAACGAGCTGGTCAAACTATTCCCTATTAGCGAAATAGTTTATGAATATGTAAAGGCTAGAGGGGATAAAGGATTTAGCCCAGTTATGGTTGGTCAGCGTTGGATGTTAGAACAGCTATCCAATATTGCTCCTACGCATATATTAGAAGGTTGGAAAACTAGCATTCTAAGAAAGCAATTAGGGCTAGAAAAGAACAAAAATGACAAATCAATTCAAGACGTGACTACTCATGCCAACGATGCTATAGCTTTATGTGCCAGTAGATTCATGCAGTACAAGGCTTTTCACACAGCTAATTCCAGAGGTCATCATTGGGTTGGCTCGATTCAATTAACTGATTCTCCATTTAAGGTAATATCTCGTCCTCAGTTGTATCGAAGACAATTGCACTTTGAGAATCCAAGTAAAGGTGGGACTAGAAAGCGTAAAGGGGGAACAGTCACACCGTTTGGATTTAGAAGCGGTGACTTAGTTCAGGCTACCAAAGGAAAACTAACAGTAAAAGGATATATAGGAGGCTGCTCGGAAGTGAATAAAGTAGTCAGTATTTACGATGTTAATTGGAAGCGAATAGGTCAATTCAGAATTTCAAAAACACAATTATTAAGAAGGAGTAATGGGCTATGCGTTGCTTAATCCTGTCCGCAATTCCTCCCATCAGCAAGCTGAGGGACTCCTTGCGGGGGGAAAGTTGAAATATATAGCAGCTCCTAAACATTTATTCGGCAAATATCAATCATGGATATAGATATCAAAGCGGTGCTGGGAAGTTATGCCCAGCTTACCATTTTCCTCTTAATGTTAACTATTGGTTTGGAAGAGGGTTTCAATAACTTATCAATCCTTTGGCGACGTATCCCTTTGCTGATTCGCTGCCTAATTGCCTCATTTATTGTCGTACCCTTATCGGCAATGCTGATTTTGAGCATTGTCCCCATGGATACTTCAGCACGCATTGCTTTGGCAGCGATGGCAATTTGCCCAGGGGCACCCCTAACCTACAAAAAGTTGACTGGTATGAAAGCCAGTACAGCACTGGCAGGAAGTTTTCAGACTACCACATCACTGTTTGCCATCCTCGTGGTTCCCGTTTGGGTTACGATATTCAGTGGGATTTATCCCAATCAGGCGACGGTTGAGGCCTCTGATGTATTCCAACAAGTCATGACTGTACAGTTCATTCCAATTTTATTGGGTTTAGCTATTAATAAATGGCTTCCTCTTTTGGCAGAGAATCTTTTAGAGCCATTGAGCAAAATTAGCTCAATCATGTTTTTGGGTTTTGTGATTATTTTGCTGGTGGTTGTTTTACCCATGGTGCTTAAGATAGGTATCGTCACTGTGATTGGAGTGGTATTGTTTATCACTGCAGCGATTCTAGCAGGGCATTATTTAGGCGGCCCCGAACCAGAAACTCGACTAGCTATTGGTTTGGCTAACTCTACCCGCAATGCTGGATTGGCCTTAGCATTGACAACTATGAATTTTAAAGACCGACCAGGTATTTTAGCGGCAATCGGAGCGATCGCTGTGCTAGCTTTTGTTGCTGATGCCATTTACGCCAGTCTGTATCGTCCCAAAATTCCCCAGCCAGTTTTGGAGACATTTGGCAGTCAACCTTAAGCTGATTATTTTAAATAATAGTCAATTTATCTTATCTTGCTCGATCGAGCTTACTGTTATTATCTATAAGCGATCGCTATATTATTAATGACTAATACATCACCTACTCCAAAGTCTACTGACCCTTCTGACTTTGCGAATCTCAGTAACACCGAGCTAGCAGTGATTCGTACTGACCTGGCTCAAGAGCGCACTGGTATGTCTAATCAACGTACTGACCTGGCTCAAGAGCGTACCGATCTGGCTAAAGAACGGAATCGCATGGCAGGGGAACGAACCTTATTGGCTTGGATTCGCACCTCGCTGGCAATGATTAGCTTTGGGTTCGGCATAGATCGCTTTTTTGCCTATTTGGATAAAACTCAGGCTAATCAAAACCTGGATGCGATTAGTGAAGAACGTCTGCTGGGGTTAAGTTTTATTACCCTTGGTACTTTTGGTTTGCTTGCAGCCATCATTAACCACTGGCAAAATCTCAAAAATCTCGATCGCGAGCAGTATACTTATACTCCCCGATGGTCTTTAGCGATGGTGGTGGCTATTGTACTTGTCTTCATTGGTCTGGCTACCTATTTTCCGTTGATTACGGCAGACGTTAAACTGCGAGATATTATTACTTTTGATAGTCAAATTATCCGTAATCTGGTTAGCTTAACTGTCTTCGGGATCATGCTAACAATGGGCATCAATTTCTCGCTGCGAGATCTCTTGGCTTTCTGGAAGCAGTCTGATTTGGTTTTAAGAGCTCAACTAGCAGTTTCCGTTCTGATGCCAGCGATCGCGATCGTCTTACTCTGGCTACTCCATCCACCGAATGCTGTCATTGTGGGGCTCATTCTCTTGGCGGCTTCCCCAGGTGCCCCCTTGCTAACCAAGCGGGTTCAAATGGCTGGTGGCAGTTTTAACTATGGAGCAAGTTTACAAGTCACTCTGTCCTTATCGGCTGTGCTGATTACTCCGATTATTCTGAGTATCTCGGGACTAATCTTTCCAGTAGCTACTGCCACAGTAGATTCGTTACAAATCGCCACACAGATTGCCTTAGTTCAATTACTACCTTTAAGTATAGGTTTAGGATTGCGACAAGTAGGCTCGGAGATTGCTGATGAGATTGGTGATTTTTTGACGATTATAGCTAACACCTTGTTTGTTGTGCTGGCTATTTTTTTGCTGGTAATGAGCCTAGACTTGATCTCCAACCTAGGAACTTTACCGATTGTTTTGATTTTGGCAATTGCCTCGGTTTCTTTGACGATCGGGCATTTTTTAGGCGGGTCTGCATCTGAGACTAGGGCGGCGGTTGCGATCGCCAGTATCGCCCGCAATGTAGGGTTAGCCATCTTTATTGCAGTTCTAAACCAACAAACTCAAGCGATCCCCGTTATATTGTCTTATCTCATCTTGGCAGCTTTGGTTGCTTTCCCTTATTCAGCTTGGATGAGGCGACAAATTAAAGCATCATCTGTAGACACTTCCATTCCTGTTTAGTGGAATGTTGATTTTAGTGAGATTAATCTATGGAACTTATTGAACAACTGAGAGAAGGATTAAAATTAGTCGTGTTACTGGCTGTATTTATCCTGGAAGCAGTCTCTGTCTTCTGTGTACTAATTGGATTTTTTAAGGCATTAACGAAATTTCCAGGGTGGCATTCAACCTCGGGGAATTTGACACCTTTTCTTCAGGTGCGTATTGCTTTTGCCCGTTGGCTAGCCCTAGCTCTGGAATTTCAACTGGCAGCTGATATTTTGTCAACAACTGTAGAGCCCTCTTATGAAGATCTGATTAGGCTATCAATTATTGCTGTGGTAAGAACCTTCCTTAATTATTTCTTAGAAAAAGAAATGGCTGAGGGACGGGAATTACAAGCTAAGGATAACCCTGAATCAACTGAATTTACCTAACTCTATTGCTTAGGGCTTGCTAAAAAACTAAGATTTGGGGATGTAACTCTGAAAAAGCTCTTAGCTCTCAGGTTTTAGGAAAATTTAGTACATCATTAACAAATAAACTTAAAACTCAAACAAGAATTTTACAGGCGATCGATTCAATTTGCCTATCCAACTCAAATGAACTTATACTCCTAGTAATATTGGCGTTGCTGAAGGTGTAATGAGTTATTTTCTAAAAAGATACGGCAAATTACTGATAACGCTGGTCATGACAGTATTATTTGTCGTTTCAGCGTCAGGAATAGTAATTTCCCAAGAAGACACAACATCTGATACATCTCCCAAAGCTGCCCCTGTCATTCTAGATGATGAAAAACTATTTGACATTAGGGTGGGGGTTGAAACCTTGTCCCCAGCAGAACGGGCAAAAGCAGCCAACATTCGCCTTCAGGAAGTTGCCCAAGATCGGTCGATTCAACTCCAGGATATCCAACTTGAAGCAGGCAAAGACATTAGCAAAATTAGCGTAGGAGGTATTCGCATAGTAGGAATTCGGGAAACTGATGCCGCAGCAGCTGCCGTTCCCCGTGAAGAGCTAGCGGCTGAATATCTAAAACGCATTAAATCCGCTGTTCAAAATTATCGGCAGGAGCGAAGCCTGCGTCGAAGAGTGCTGAGGGTTGTGTATGCTCTTTTTATAGCAATTGCGATTTATATTTTTTTCAAACGGTTTCCTATTTTTTCGAGGTATATTTTTCCTCGCTTAGAAGCTTGGCGTGAACGTAGTTTAGCCGATAGTCAGGAAACATCTGTTGAAAATCCTTGGGTTGAAGTTGCCGATCTTTTATTAATTGTCGCTAGAATTATTCGACTCAGCTTGTTTGGGGGACTTGCTTATATCTACTCGATCATTATTTTAAACTTTTTCCCCAATACAGAAGATATCGCCATTGCCCTCAGACGTAATTTAGCAAGTCAGCTATCTGAGACTGGTCAAAGTATAGTTGCTTATCTGCCTAATTTGTTTCAAATAGCACTATCGATCTTAATTGCCAACTTTACATTGCGTTTTGCCAAAGTAGCTTTTAGAAGAATCGAGAGAGGAGCCTGGTCGATTGCTGGCTTTTATCGAGATTGGGCTCAGCCGACCTATACTCTCAGTCGCTTCATAATTATTATCTTCACTGCTGTTGTTGTCATCCCTTACCTACCAGGATATGGTTCAGGGGCTTTTAAAGGGCTTTCGCTTTTTGTAGGTTTTTTACTTTCTTTTAACTCTGGCGGGACAATTAATAACGTAATCTCGGGGATAGTTCTTCTTTATACTAGAGGTTTTCGGATTGGCGATCGCATCGCGATCGACGACACTGTAGGAACCGTTGTGGAACAATCCTTGCTGGTAATCAGAATCAAAACCATTAAAAATGTTCAAGTCACGATTCCCAATAGCATTGTTCTAAGCAAAAAAATTATTAATTACAGTGCCATAGCGCGAGATACTGGTCTGCCCCTTATTTTGAATACTACTATTACTTTGGGATATGACCTGCCCTGGCAAAAAGTAGAGCGAACATTAATTTCTGCTGCCCAAATCACTCAACACGTCTTAAAAGAACCAAAACCTTTTGTCTGGCAGACTAGTCTGGATGATTATTATGTCAGTTACGAGCTAAATGCTTATATTGAAGATCCAATAAAGTTACCAGCTATTCAGGCAGAACTCCACCAACACATTCAAGACAAATGTAATGAAAACGATATCGAAATTCTTTCTCCCCAATATTCTGCCATACGTGATGGAAACCACACTACTATTCCCCAAAGTTATCTGCCTAAAAACTATGAATCTCCTAACTTTCGTATTTCTGGATCAACTCAGCAGATAAATCCCCCAGACAAACAAAACAATTCTAGTAACGATTGGAATATCAAGAACAGGGAATCTGGTTAGGATTCAATTTCTATTTATAATCATTTGGAGAGCAAGGCAAAAAAGTTAGCTTAGCAACGACCATTTGTTAGAAACATAAACTGTTAAAAAAGTTGAAGAAATATACGTTTTTTTTGCTGGGACAATTCTTATACCATTTCTCAAAAGTAACAAGAGACTTAGTAGTGAGAAAGAAGTCAGGAGTCAGAAGTCAGAAGTCAGAATAAATAAGACATACAGACTTTAATTCTAATAGAAAATATTCTTCTATCTATCTAGCTATTAATGAGAATTGGTATTAGTCCTGGTTTAGTAGAGCTCTTGCACGAATAATTTTGTAAATGCCTAAATGCGATTTATAGTATGTAATTTAGAGAATTAATACTAATCTCTGAAAGCTCGAAATTTCGTATTCATGCAAGAGGTCTAGTGATCAAGATAGGTAGATATATGTAAGCTCGTTTCGATTCAACTTCAAGTCAATATGAGCATTTAAAATCAGATTTTAAAGAATATTTATTATGACTAATACATTTTACGATCCAAACATTGAATACTATGACAATGGTTATTTAACTGAAGAATCCGTCGAAAAACTGCGTAAGGAGCAATATACAATCAAAGCGATCGCTGCTTATGAATTTGCTCTACCCATTGCTGCCATCCAGAAGTGGCATCTGGGATTTCTGCAAGACACGACTTGGAAGGTTACGAGTGGAGAAAACGAGAATGGGGTGTCTTTTTGTCCAAAGTCAGTAGAGCACAAACTTTTCTAGAGGGTTTAGTTCAGGCAACCGCCACCAGCTTGACAATTTCATCAATGACGCGATCGCTTCTTATATCATCGGCATTGGCTTCATAACTAAGCATAATTCGGTGTCGCAGTACGTCACGAACTATAGAACGGATATCATCGGGGGTTACATAATCTCGATTTTGCATCCAGGCATATACGCGGGAACATTTATCGAGGGCGAGCGAACCACGAGGACTAGCCCCAACTTGAATCCAGGCTTTCAATTCTTCACTGTAGCGTTCGGGATAGCGGGTTGCTGAAATCAAGTCCACAATATAAGTTTCGATCGCTTCGGAGACATGAACGTTCTCAATCTCTCTACGGGCATCAAAAATAGCTTGTTGGGGAATGATGACGCGATCGCCTTTCTCCTGTTCTTGCTTTTCTTCACCCCGCACCAGCCTAATAATCTTCTGTTCGGAAACTGCATCAGGATAATCAATGTAGATTTTCATCAAAAAGCGATCCATCTGTGCTTCAGGTAAAGGATAAGTCCCTTCCTGTTCGATAGGGTTTTGGGTACCCAGCACCATAAATAAATCTGGCATTTTGTGGGTCGTTCCCGCAACGGTAATTTGTCGTTCTTCCATCGCCTCTAAAAGTGCTGCTTGTACTTTAGCAGGAGAACGGTTAATTTCGTCTGCCAAAATTAGGTTACTAAAAATAGGCCCTGGCTGAAACTTAAAAGTACCACCATCAGGACTATTCTGATATATTTCTGTACCTGTAATATCAGAAGGTAGCAAATCAGGGGTAAACTGAATCCGACTTAAACCAGCCTCCAAAACTTTTGCCATACTCTTGACTGCACGAGTCTTAGCTAATCCTGGCAATCCTTCAAGCAAAACATTACCATTAGCAAGTAAAGCAATCAACAATCTTTCGACTACATAATCTTGACCAATAACCGAAAGCTGCATTGCGGACTGCATTTTTTGGATCGCATCTAGAGCAGATTGGTTTTGCATATGTGTGACTAGAAGAAGTTAAGGTTTTTGAATAGATTTTTGGGTGTTGTAGATTGAAAGTTTTACTGTCTATGACTCTTAGGAATTAGGTTTTGGCTATAAACTTTCTAAAATATAGACAAGAATACAAATCCAACAATTTATGTTTCGATTCGGTAACACCAATTGTTGAAGCGACTTAAAATCTGCTTCAATAAAAAGATCAATAATAATAATATTACAATTTATTTTCCCCAATATTTTAACTATTAATAGCTATGAAAATACATTCCCTCCTCAGTATTCAGATTCTCTTAACGTTATCTTGTATGGCAACTACTCCTGTAATAGCAGGATTATTCGATCGCCCCGATTTTTTTGAAGAAGGTCGGGAGCAATTTGATGAAGAAATTCGTAGATTTGAGGAGGAACAGAGTGTTCCTGATTCTAGCCTTAAAATTGATGACACTGCCTTATCCTGGTCGCGGGTTGTAATTAAAGCAGCAGGATTTACTGCTATGATACCTAGTGGAGCTATTACCCATGAAGTCGAGACAGTTGAAGCACCTAAAGGAGATATTAACTTCGATATTATTGCTACCCATCCGTCATCTTCCCGATACGTAATCGCCTACTCAGAAGAAGTAACTCCCGAAAGAGTGGACAACCCTCAAGAAGTATTAGAGCGATCGCGGGATTATATTATTGAAAATAGGGTTGGGTTAGAAAAAATTGCCGATGAAGACATTACTTTTGAAGATTATCCAGGCAAACAATTTCAACTTCAAAACGAAGATGAAACGATTGTCTTTCGCTTGATTCTGGTCGAACAGCGTCTTTATGTCCTAGCGGTCAATCAAAAAAATGATGCCATCTCTCCCAAGTCAATTGATACTTTTTTGAGTTCTTTTGAGCTAATTGATTGAATTATGTGAATTAGTCTTTGTTAGGATGCTCCGATGTATTTAGAACCATTTCAATTCCCATAATTTTTTCTTAGGTAAATCTTGAGGTACATCTTGCAACCAATTTATCTCTTGATAAGTTCCAAATAAGCGATCCCACCAATCTACTCCCAATCCAAAATTATGGTGCCATTGATTATACTGATGATGAACATAATGAATTGGCATCTTCATCCAAAAGCTTGCTTTTGGGTTATCGTGCTGTAACTGATGAGCATATGATGAGAAAGCAGCATAGGTTAAAGCTCCAAGCAACCAACTAAAACCAATGTTGCGACCAAGCAAAAAGGGGGAGAACATTAATACAGAGGTAAGTAGTATATAATCTCGAAATTCCCAGAAAAAACCTTGCCCTGAATTATTGAGATGATGTCTGGGATGAGTAGGAAAAACCTTGGGAAATATGTGCATTAAGCGGTGCAACCAATATTCCACAAAGCTAGAAAAAACAATACAACTGATAAAACAGATAATCAATCCAAAGATATGAATTAAATTAACCATTGAACTCTATGTACAGATAACAATTCCTAAAATGCCGCTCGATCATCATTGTATCCTACAGGCGATCTCTTATATAAAAAGATTTTGTGCTGAAATCATAGATAGAGTTGGTTGGAATTAGAAATCCCTGTTCGAGGTATGAGAAACAACTAGTCTCAAACGACCAAAATTAGGTTAGATTGATATTTAGGCATGAATTGCAATGTCAAATATGAAAACTCTTGAAGTAAAAGATTTACCAGGTGTCTACGCCAGTTTAGATGGACTGATTAAGCTCCAGTACAAGGCACGAGGCTTTAGTTTTCTGCCCCGACAACCGATAAATAGTGTGCTAGCTGGTCGTCATTCCTCCCGTTTGAGGGGACGCGGACTTAACTTTGAGGAAATTCGCCGCTACCAACCTGGGGATGATATCCGTAATATTGATTGGAAAGTGACCGCTCGCACCCAAAAGACCCATACTCGCGTCTTTACCGAAGAACGAGATCGCCCTGTACTATTGGTAGTAGATCAACGACTATCAATGTTTTTTGGCAGTCAAGTGGCAATGAAATCAGTAACGGCAGCAGAAGCAGCCGCCTTAGCAGCTTGGCGAGTCATTAGTGTTGGCGATCGCGTGGGTGCAGTAATTTTCAATGATACAGAAATCGTTACCATTTCTCCTAATCGCAGTCGCCGAAGGGTCATGGAAATTCTTAAGGCGATCGTTAAGCAAAATCACCTTTTGAGAGTGGATACAGACATTACTCCAAATCCAGAGATGTTCAATCGAGCATTGGCAATGGTGCAACGGTTAGCCAGTCACGATTATCTAGTTTGTTGTATCGGCGACTTTAGTGGGAGCGATGACGAAACTAAGCAAATTATGACCTCAATTGCCCGTCACAATGATGTACTGGTAGCTTTTGTATATGACCCACTGGAAATGGAATTGCCCAAGGCTGGTAAAGTAGTAGTTGGTAATGGTAAGCTACAGCTACCATTGGATAGTAGCGATCTGACACTTCGAGAACAGTTTACTCAAGGATTCCAGCAACAATTTATACAAGGTAAGGACATTTTGCTTAAACAGGAAGTACCAGTTATTCCCCTTAATACTAGTGAAGGGGTAGCAGAACAAGTACGTCGCGCTCTAGGTAGAAGATAGAAGATAAATGAAAGAATTATTTGATGCAAACTTTGGTAATAGCAAACTGACAGGGATTCAGGAAATTACTCTACCTGAACCTATTAGCTATTTTCCCCACACCATTGGCTGGAAAATTTTGCTCGTAGGCATAATAATTGCAGCAATTATATTCGGCTATAAACGCTATCGTCATTGGCAAGCAAATCGCTACCGCACTGATGCTCTAAAACGTCTAGCTACAATCGAACAGGAAATTCAAGGATCGGGAACTAAAACAAAATCACTTTTAGATTTACCCATTTTAGTCAAGCAAACCGCTTTGCAAGCCTTTCCCAGAGATGAAATCGCCCAACTAAGTGGCGATCGGTGGTTGGGGTTTTTAGACCGTAGCTGTGACACTCAAGAGTTTACTCAAGGAGTAGGACAATTGCTCCCCCAACTTGCTTATCAATCAACCTCAGCATTGGCTAATTTGCCCGAACAAAAAATTAGTAATTTGATTGACTTAATTCGTCAGTGGATTAAAAATCATCAAGTTAATCATCCATCAACTTGACCGAAGATTGATAGAAAGAACGGTGGAACTGGCTCACAAAACCAAACTTTTTGGTTCACGACAATTGCGAGCAGCCCTAGATGTAACCGTTCATTCCCCCCAGTCAAAAATGAGCCAACTGCGCCTTTGTGGTGTATGTTTAGAATATGGCTCAGTTAGATAAAGACGATCTAAAACAAATGAATCGGAGTTACTTCCAATCCTTGTCTCAGGAGAGG
>JASJEI010000314.1 GCA_030064795.1 Pleurocapsa sp. MO_226.B13
AATTAATAAAAAATCCAACCTTTTACACTATCATAAAAAACTTTTGTACCATTTTTGACCAAGTTTTTAGTTGATAGCGATCGCCCTAAGCAAAAATTACAAAATCTTTCATTATACCACAAAAGACTTTTGCAAGAGTTCTATTGCCTAAAACATATCATTCTCGGCCAAGTTCAAACTTCAGATGCACCATTTAGCATAGGTTTTAGCTTTTAGTAATAATCCTACTCAACGGGATTTTTCGGCAATGTTTTTTAAAATAGACAAATCTAACAAATTATTTTTTATTAATCCTCAAGCCTGAAAAGCCTATTATTTCGTTATTGGCGATCGCTAAAATCAGAAAAATACCCCAATTGCTGAAACCGTTGCTGTATATAGTTTTAACAGCTATCTTGCACTATTTCGGGCAGCTCTCGGCTCTCCCCCATGGTTGGCAAATCCCCGATCTGCCAAAAGCATGATATCAGGATAATTAGATAACAGTCGATGTGCCAGCCTCAGCATTAATTTGTATTCCCTAAAAGCCATCGTTGAACTTTTGTGTGACAAAACCTTCCAGAGAAAGGGAACTGCTCGACCACAGCAAACAACTGATAGATGAATGATGCAGAAACGATTCCACAGCACTGTTGTATCTAATGCTAAATAGAGACGCTGCCCTTGCCAATTATTTATTGCTGCCATCACCAGAGGTACATACAAAGTTCTGACTCGAATTCGATGATTGCGGATAAACCTTTGCCACCTTCTTGAGGACACGTCGCCTGGGGTCTCCCCAGGCGCTCGTGCTGTCCGTTCCGTACTTTGGGCTTTCCTCGCGCGACTTGGTACATAAGCTTCCCATTCACTCAGGTTAATTGTTCCGCTACAGAGCAAGGCATTAATCATCCAAGCCAATGCTTTCAAGTGACGTAAATCTCGATCTGGGCTGTATTGACTTAGCAGACTTAGAAGTTGATGATAAATAGGGGTCGAGATTGACATGAAATATGAAGCTCAAAAACAACTATTTTCAGCTTCCCATAAAGACTTTCCCTTTTCCTATTCTTATTGCTATATCTAGCTTTCAGATACTTTTGTCAGGCACTCAGCCCCTTAAGTTTGATAAGCGCTCTCTTCCTCGCTTGAAGTCTTTCTTTGAAACTTAGGTGAAGTAAAGTCGGTGTCGTCGGGACAACGGGAGAAGAATGCTGATGCGGTGCTTGCCTTGTTGGGTCAAATAGAAGGACCTCCTACTGACCTAGAAACGAAGCTACTTAATCTTCTTGAGCGAGAGTATAACAGAGGCGAATAAAGCATCACTACTCGCTCTAGTTAATACAGAAGAACAAGTAATGTTGGGGTCAGTCCTTGGATAAGCGAGCAAAAAGAACCTTTTTCTGTGGGGGTTTGGCCACCTCCAACGCTAGCTTAAAGTAATTGTCACTATTGTAATTAGCATGGGACTTCACGATTTTGATGACCGACTCAGCATACTCGCTCGGTTGAGCGACTGCCGCTAGAACCTTGAAATAACAGGGTAAGACCTCATCCCATTCAACCCTAACCTGCCAAGCTCCCCCCTCGTCAGCGAAGAAAATGATGTCATCTCGGCACTCATCTATTTCATCGAGCAGGTTGAAAAGCAATTCAAAGGCCTGACGGATTTGCTCGGGATTGCCTGAACTACTTTCAATCAGACAACGGTTCATTAAACGCTCGTGTTCGGCCATCCAGTTAATGGTGCCGCGCGAGCGCTCCATAAAATTTTTCGAGTTGACGTCAAAGTCATCGTAGTACAACCCAGCCAGACTATCAGAGTGAAATTCAAGAACATCATCCAGTAGGGACTGTTCAGATAATTCGTCAACGCTCAATAAATCAAGGTCAAAGAATCCCTCTATCAGTTCGGGCAAGCGCTCTTGTGGGATCAGTTCGATGGCACGATCCAGGAGGCTGAGTAACTCCTCAATCTCCAGCTCGGTGCGGATCGAGTCACGAAGTAAACTGATATCGATTGGCATAGGCAGCAATTGGATTGAGGGATTTCTTAGAATTATATTGGCTCTTGCATCCTGTTAATCTCAAGAAATATTAATAAATTAAACATTTAGGATTTAATTCAAATTATCTTTGAAAGAAGGTTAATAGATAGAAAAATTCTCAGGCTCATGACCTTTGGGGTGGCTCTTAAGAAAATTTCTGTCTATTAAATAGTTCTGTCGAGAGAGATGACTCCGATGCCAGATAGATTCACAGAAAAGCAAGGCCAATACCTGGCATTCATCGACAGCTACATAACGATGTATGACAGGTCTCCGTCAGAGGCCGACTTGCAGCGATTCAATAGGACGACACCTCCGACGATACATCAGATGGTCCTGAAGCTGGAAGAGAAGGGATTCATCAGTCGAGTTCCCGGCCAGGCTCGCTCAATCCAGTTACTGCTCGAGCCCGATGAGATTCCTCGGCTGAAGCGACCGAGAGCAAGCGGACAGAATAAATAGTTAGCCTCAAATAAAAATTTTCGGGTGATACTTCTATGGCTTTATTATCTAAAGGCAGACTTTCAAAAATGATGTTAGAAATTCTTTCAGAGTTTCCATCAGGAACAAAAAATCTCCAAAAAAATATTACCTTACGGCTTGGTATGATTGGTCATATGTCAACAACCAGAGAGCTTGACGCAGCATGGAATGAAACCAAAAAGAAAGCAGCCAATCTTTATCCTGAAAAATTTATACTTGATGGAAGAGGCGTTCTGCATTGGAATGATGGAAACGTAAAAATCTTGGATAAAAAGATTTCAAGTATAAATTATAAGAAGCTCAATGAGTTGGCTGAGCAGGAAAATTGTAGTGTTGATGTCATGGTATCTAGGCTAATATCTTACTATAAAAAGCCTCAGAAATAGTAGTTCTATTTAACGTGTTACCGACGGGACAAACCTATACGAAATAAGAATCGTGGTCATACGCCTAATAGGGTTTGAAGCTCCACGAAAGAAACAGGTACAGCTAAGAATCTTTGAGGATTTTATAGACCGTAGCTCTTCCTATCTTGAGTTGCTTGGCAATAGCCGTTGCACCCATTCCTTTGGCTTTCATAGCGGATACTTTCCCTCGATGGTTGTGTTGCAAAAATTATTAAAGGACAGAAAAACTCTGTGTATAACTAAATTTTTAGACAGCACGACTCGTGCATTCCCTTGCGTCCCCGGCCGATATGCGAAGCGGTATCCTTTAGGACGCGGGGTCACTCGTCAATTTCAAAGAGAGAGTGAATAAAGTCTCTTTGTCCTAAAATCTTACCTTGGTTAATATTTTCAACTTGACCTAAACGCAATGGCATTCATACGGACGGCTCTTTATGTCGGAGGCAACCTCCGACCGAAGCGTCCTCGATTTCATATCCTTTCAAAGTTCTCCATGCTGTGGAAAAGAATTGAAAATATGATTTATATTTAGCTAGTTTTACAGTCATTAAATATGAACTCTCAGTTTTTCTTGAGTTTAATCTGCTTTATTTTCGCATTATTGAAGATCCTTTTCACAGATTTCTGACATGACTCTTTTGAGACTTCATCCCCGAATCAGTTTTTAGCTGGTGGAACTTTAACTAAGAGGGGTGTAGATTTTTCCCAGATGTTCCTGATAAGCTATCACATGAGCTGACTCTTGGTATATTAACAAACATTTCCCAACCAGCAAACATTAAGTCTCATGAAGACCTTTCGTTATCCCATCGTCATTGAAAAAGCTAAATACAACTATGCTGCCTATTGTCCCGATTTTCCTGGTTGTGTAGCAACAGCCAAAACTATTGAGTCGGTTCAAGAACAGTTGACTGAAGCTCTGATCTCTCACTTGGAAAATTTAAAAGAAAGTAACCAGCCTATACCGGCGACCAAATCTCAGCTGGGTTATATTGACATTCAAGTGGAAATTTAAGCTTCATATAAGCGTCTAGCTTGATTTCTTCTCTTGCTGCCTTTCTTTCTCCGAGAGCACTTTTTCGATAGTCCCTACAAAACAGTGGAGGTGGAGAATTAATGGGGGGTGCATCAGTTAAAGTAGAAGATGATCACTGAAAAGCGATCGCCAGAAGAATTTAATCGAACACAAAAATGGTCGCATTGTAGGGGAGTTTTTGCCTTACATACCAGGATTACTCAATTGGGTACTGGCGATGGATGAAGAGAAAGCTAGAGAAATTGTCAAGAATTATGAAGCCAAAGTACCATCGCTCTTGGCAATGAAGGCAAAAACCTTAGTCGAGACCTGGTTCTAACGGATTTTGTGGTCAATCATTTTGAGGGGTTTTGCGACCGTTCATCGAACTGGCAATCAGCTTTCTTGTGCAGCCAGTTGTCATGATAGCAAAAGCCGTTGAGATCCATAAACGGCGACATGCGTTCAGGGCAGTTTGAGCGAGTTCTAGCTCCTATGGTCTGGAAATTCCACACCAAAGCTATAGAACGCAGATATAATCGTGCCGACTCCTTATCCCCATGAAAGTATTGCATCATATAGAGTAAGCGGTCTTGGTGATTCATCAAACGATCTGCCATATTGCTAGTACGATGGGCTTGAGGAAATTGATAAGCAACTTTGAATTGAGCAGCACGACGGCATAACTTTCTGATTTTGTGAAGGGTTCGTTTCCTCCTGATGTTTTTTTTGCTCCAGATTAAAGCCAATCGCAGTCATGCCCAAGAATTCAGCGGGGGTATTCGCTTTATAAGTTTTCCAGAGCATCGTACCAGTACTTTTTCAATGAGCGCGATCGAATTGTGCGCTCGCGCGAGCGCTGGCCTCCAAATTTTTTTGGACTTTATTTGAAACGATTATCTGCGCTCGCGATCTAAACTATTGACTCAGCTTGCGTTTGGGGAATTTTGAACTCGACTGCTTTATTTGAAGCAGATCTTGTCCTCTTCTTATTTCAAGCATAAAGTGTCCGAAAAGGAAATTTTATGGTTAAAGTCACAACTAGCTAAAGAATGGTTCTGTTTTCATAAGCGAGCGCTATACAATTTTCCTTTAATATATTTATTTGATTATAAAAAGCGGAACATCCCTCACATCAAAATCAAAATTAAAACTAAAACTATTAGTTGTAACTTACTCAGGAATTTTAGAGAGTTCAAAAAGAGCGAGCGCTTTTGCTGATTGGCGCTCGACCTAATCTATCTAATAAATAATTACTCTTTAATTAGAGCTAAAGTAAGGTTGGGTGGCAATCAATTGACGATTTTTTTCGATTGGTTCGGGAAAGTTTTTTTTAACGAGCTAAATTGAGTAATTCTTTGGGAGATGCCAAGAGATCGATCGCCACAAAGAAGATTTTATTTTCAGAATCAAGCAAGAATCTCCAAGACATATTCATGCCCACACCAGCACCAAACCAAGGAGTTTGTACTGTGCCTGTGACTTTGATTTGAGTGTAACCATCTTCAGCGGGTTCAGAAACACCTCGCTCTGGAGCTAATTTAAGATTGGGACATTCTTCTTTGAAGAATTTTAAAACTGCATCTTTACCAACAATTGGTCGTTTGAAAGGAGGTTGCAGCGCACCATCGTCCGCAAACAGTTTGATTAACTCGTCAAAGTCATTGGCATTCAACAAGTTCATATAGTTCAATACTGTTGAATTGGTAACACCTTCAATACTGACTTTGGTTCGTTTAGACATTTCAGTAGGAGGAACAACGGGTTCGCTCACTCTCTTAAAGCTACCCATTTTAGCGGGATCGAATCCCATGTCTACTACGGTATTTCGTAGTACCGTGATTTGTTGACCTGAATCTAATCCAATGAGTGTTTGCAGTACGGCATTGGCATTGGCAGAAAGCTTATATCCTTCGGGGATAGGAGCAACAATCCCCTGTTCCATCCATTCTCCCAATCTGTACCAAAAACCCAGCTTGATGTTAGGAGTCCAAGTGGCATAGGTGCGACAGATTGGTGTGTCAGCACGGTTAGCTAGATCGCACATGACCTGAGATTGTTCTTGGAAGCCCATGGCCTTAATTTCATTAAGAGTAGGCTCGGCAAACTGCATATTAGCTGCCCCTGGAGCGGCAACTGTAATAGTTTTACCCATTTCCAGATAGGCAAACCAAATCCAAGCCAGTTGATCTTCAGCACTGAGCTGATTGAATCTGGCTGTTAATGCAGGTACTGCATCAGCAGATAAAGTATTGGGAAATATATTACGGGCTGAATCAATAGTGAATGACACAGATCTTCCTCGGTTAATTTATTGTGCAATTTTTATTGTCCAATTTAATAACGCTTTTTCAGTAAAAAGCTAGATGCACCGTAAATAAATATTGAGTAAGATTAATTTTTTGGAGGTGCCAGGTACAAAAGAGCGCTTATTTTGAGCATTACTCTTTTGGTAGCAGCTTCGCTAGATTTTTTTCCTTAACTCTTGTAGAGCTAATCACCTAAACTACCGTGTCAAGTTATTGCAATTCTTCTCAATAATTATTAGCATAACTTATAAATACCCCAAGATTTTCTGATCCAAGAGATGGAGAGTTAACCATGAAATATTCCGAGCAACAGACTGGTTTGAGCTCCACTCTAGAAGCCCAGACAGAAAATAGCACTTTAGCCTTGTTGTTTTTTGCGATGGGAGCATTGCACATTTACGCGATGATGCGTTCGCGTTCGAGGAAGACCCTTCTAGCAGGGAAGGCGAATATTAGATCCAGTCCAGGGACAAATCTTTATCTGACGGTGGGTCTAGTTGCGGTAGCCATGGCTCTAGTCATGCAAAACCTGATTTTCTACTAACTAAATTGATTCTGAGGAGCAATCAGTTCAAATTTCTTAACTTTAACTATTGATTAATGTAAACATTTCTCAGAAATCTAAGAAATGAGGAAACCTGCAACTTGCCCCGAAAAATGACTTAATTATCCTCTGATTAAAGGACAGTATTAATACACATACGGTTATTCCCCCCTCCCTAGTCAGGGTGGGAAGAGCTAAGGTTTAAATCATAAACTTTACAAAAATTTACATAACAGCTAAGACCATGATGAGTTTAATTGTTCTACTGATTTATTTCTGGGCTTGGCTGGTGATTTTGAACCGACTCAGCAGCCAAAGTCCATCTGCCTAAGACTTTTCCAATATTTTAAATTAGCCACCCGAGAACTAAGAAGAATGCACCATGTTTGAACGTTTTACCGAGAAATCAATTCAAGTAATCCTACTGGCTCAGGAAGAGTCTCGCCGCCTCGGACATAGCTTGGTTGGTTCAGAACAGATTCTCATCGGATTGATACTTGAAGACACTAGCTTAGCTGCAATTGTTTTGAAGGAGTTAGGTTTGACCGTATCATCCGTGCGTGCAGAAGTAGAAAAGAGCATCGGACGCGGAGCGGGCTTTGTGGGAATAGAAATTCCCTTCACTCCCCAAGCCAAGGAAGTTCTAGAGCAAGCTATCAAGGAAGCAGGTCAACTCTCTCAAAACTATATCGGTCCGGAACATTTACTGTTGGGTCTGACTCAAGACTCTGAGGGTGTAGCGTCTAAGATTCTCCAGAATCTGGGAATTGACCTCGCTCAAGTGCGGACGCAGGTCATACGCGCCAGCAGTGAAGTCGCCGCCGTTCCAGCAGCGCCAAGGAGCGAGCTTAAACGTCCTCAAGTCAAGGCACTGTCAGAATTTGGCACCGACCTGACTCAATTAGCTGCTGAAGACAAAATAGATCCAGTAGTGGGTCGAGAGCAGGAAATAGAGCGGGTCATTCAAATTCTGGGTCGTCGCACCAAGAACAATCCCGTGTTAATCGGGGAACCAGGAGTGGGTAAAACTGCCCTGGCAGAGGGACTAGCTCAACGCATTATCAGCCAAGATGTTCCCGAACTGCTGACAGACAAACAAGTGATTAGCTTGGATTTGGGTCAATTAGTGGCCGGAACTCGCTTCCGAGGTGAATTCGAGGAACGCCTCCAGCAGATTATGGCGGAGGTACGTCAAGCAGGAAACATTATTCTGGTCATCGACGAGGTTCATACATTAGTAGGAGCGGGGTCTGCCGAAGGGGCAATGGATGCAGCCAACCTGCTCAAGCCTGCCCTAGCACGGGGTGAGTTACAGTGCATTGGTGCCACTACTTTAGATGAATACCGCCAGTACATCGAGGGGGATGCAGCGTTGGAACGACGCTTTCAACCCGTGAAGGTGGAGGAGCCGACTGTAGAAGAGACCGTTGAGATTCTACGGGGCTTACGAAGTCGTTATGAGTCGCATCACCGTCTTGTTATTAGTGATGAAGCACTGAAAGCCGCAGCTCAACTCTCCGACCGCTATATCTCAGACCGCTACCTGCCGGATAAAGCAATCGACCTGATTGACGAAGCAGGTTCTCGCGTCCGTCTGCGCCATAACCAACAATCTTCCTCGACCCCTGCGGTAAGTGCAGAAGATATTGCTCAGGTAGTTTCGGTCTGGACGGGAGTACCGGTTAATCGAATAAGCGAATCAGAATCATTACAGCTATTGCATCTCGAGACTGCCTTGCACCAACGAGTAATCGGTCAAGAAGAAGCGGTTAAAGCAGTTGCCCGTGCCATTCGGCGGGCGCGTGTGGGATTGAGAAATCCCCATCGTCCCATTGCCAGCACGATCTTCTGCGGTCCTACTGGAGTGGGTAAAACCGAACTGACTAAAGCTCTAGCTGCTATTGTCTTTGGTTCAGAAGATGCCATGATTCGTCTGGACATGTCAGAGTACATGGAACCCCAGTCAGTCTCCAAGCTGATTGGCTCACCCCCTGGATATGTGGGCTACGGTGAAGGGGGTCAGCTAACAGAGGCCGTCCGTCGTCAACCTTACACCGTGGTTCTGTTTGACGAAATAGAGAAAGCCCATCCCGATGTGTTTAATCTCTTGTTGCAGCTATTGGAAGATGGTCGTTTGACTGATTCTCAGGGTCGTGTAGTCAACTTCAAAAACACCCTGATTATTATGACTTCTAACCTGGGTTCTCGTGCCATTGAAAAGCAGGGCAACGGTCTAGGTTTTGTGTTTACCGATTCGGCTCAGGCACAGTACAATCGCACTCGAGAGCAGGTCAATGTAGCCCTCAAACAGTCTTTCCGACCTGAATTTCTCAATCGCTTGGATGAAATTATCCTCTTCCGTCAACTTACTCGTGACGAGGTTAAGCAAATTGCAGAACTACTACTAGCTAATGTTGAATCTCGTCTGAGAGAACAAAACCTCCAGCTGGAGGTGAGCGAAGCTTTCAAAGAGCGTCTAACTATAGAAGGTTATGACCCGAGCTATGGAGCACGTCCCCTCAGAAGAGCTGTTTCCCGATTAGTGGAAGACAATCTAGCTGAAGCTATCCTCTCGGGTCAGATTCGCTCGGGAGACACGGCGGTGATGGACATTGACGATGACGGTCAAGTGCAGGTTCAGCCAAAGCAGTCACCAGTTCTAATCGGAACTACCTAGAACAACGATTCAGTATTAATAAAGTATTCATAAATTTCTGGTTGGGTGGGACAAGGGAGAGTGGGAAGACACGGAAACCACTGAAGTTTGAGAGTATTTTCTGCCTCGTCCTCCTTGTCCCTATTTTCTCTAGAACATTCGGGATTAATGAATCGGTGCTCAAGTGTGGCTTAGCTCGAGTTCAGAATTTAGATAGAAAAAACTCTGAACCCCCCAAAAAATGTTGAGTTTTCAATCTACGTCCCACAGTTATTTTGTCATTTAATTTATGCGTCACTTTCAAGTGTCTCAAACCCTCAAGATGGTCGTGCCCAATGAAGTAATCCCTATTGAGCATTACCTGCGTCAACCGCAACGGCTAGTTCAAGCGATTACTGACCCCAGCCGCATTCAGCAGCTGGCTCCGTCCCACTTTCGCTTGCAGCTTCGTCCCTTACAGTTCATGATGCTTAGACTCGAACCTACCGTCGATTTGCAAGTTTGGACAGAAGCCGAGGGAACGCTTCATCTGCGCTCCCTCGACTGCGAGATTCGAGGTGCGCAGTTTCTCCAGCAATCTTTTGCTCTAGAACTGACAGGCACCCTAGCACCCCATCGCCAGGAAAGCACCACAGAGTTACAAGGAAAGGCCGATCTAAAGGTACGAGTTGACGTGCCTCCTCCTCTCAAGCTTCTCCCCGATCCAGTTCTGGAACAGTCTGGCAGAGCATTTCTTAATGGCATCTTGTTGACCATTAAATATCGTTTAGAACGCCAACTGGTAGAGGATTATCAGCGCTGGGTTAAAGGGAAACTAGCTCAGCCCAAAACTCCTCTCACCATGCTGGTGGAAAGTTCGGCTAGCTAAATTAACCGACATCATCTTCCCTGCCAGCAGAGCGAGAAGAAATAGCTGGCAAGATTTCAACTATCCCAAATGTTAACCAACTTTTATTACCAAAATGTACAACTCCGTTGACGAAAATAGCTCTTTTGAGCCAAATATTTCTGAGCTGGACATGGCTCACCTACAAAAACTATTACGACAGCAGGCTCAGCACCGTCCTCTCTCCGAAAATATAGCTATTCTCGGTTGTGGCTATGTGGGATGTGCATTAGCTGACTACTGGCAAGAGCGAGGACACTTTGTTACAGGGACAACCACTAACTGGAAACGTGTGGCTTCACTTTCTGAGGTCGTCTCCCAAGTATTCTTGATGAAAGGGGATGATGCCGATGCCGTGCAGTCTCTAGTCCGAGGTCAAGATACCCTGGTAGTCAGCGTTGCTCCCACCGGTTCCCAGGTGGCAGATGAATCGACCTATGAAACTACTTACCTCGCTACTGCCAAAAATCTAGTCCAGGCTTTGAACCAAGCACCCAGAGTGAAGCAAATCATCTATTTGAGTAGCTGCTCTGTCTATGGAGATTCCCAGGGAGGATGGGTTGATGAAACCTCTCCTATTTCCCCTTCAGAACCTCGGAGCCAGGTGCTTTCTCAAGCCGAGCAAATATTACTCCAGGCATCCAGCGAAAACCAGAAAGTTTGTATCCTACGGCTGGGTGGGATTTACGGTCCTGGTCGAGAATTAATCAATATGTATGGCGGTTTAGTTGGCATGACCTTACCTGGAAAGGGCGATCGGGTCATCAATTGGATTCACCGCGATGACATCGTCGGGGCAATTGAGTTGGCTCGGTTAAATGAACTTGAAGGCATCTACAACCTAGTGGACGATAGCCAGCTGACAGTTAAAGAACAGATCGAGCGCGTCTGTCTTCATTACGGTATGCCACCTGTACATTGGACTCCTTCCCAACTAAGCCTTCGGCACCAGAGTGTACGAATCAGCAATCAAAAGCTAAAAGCAGCGGGATATCGCTTAGTACATCCCCAACTCCTGATTTGAGTCACCGAGATGGAAAAAACCGAATCTGGTTTTATTTACTAATAAATAAAATAAGTCAAGTTATTGCAATAAAAATTTACATTGCGTTACCTTAAAAACAGATCGACTCAAGATAAAAACAATTATTTCCATGACCCTTACTACAGATAAACCCTCTTACTCCAATATCTTTGCTGCCGTGACTCAGGCAGTAGAAGCCATACAGAGCTTATCAACTGATGACCAGCTAGGACTATTGTGGGTCCTTTATGAAAATATGGGAGGTCTAGTAACTCCAGCTGCTCCCGATGCAACCGTAAGGATTAAGCTAGCTGGAGGTTTAATTTATGAAGTGACTAACCTCCCCTACGAAAAGCAACTGCAGTTCATGCGCGACTTGATAGCGGGAGTTAATAATTCCCTTACCCGTGCTTATGGAATGCTCAGTAGCAATAACAAGCTAGCTTTTTGGTATCAGTTAGCTGAGTGGATGCGCAGTAGAGAAGTTATTCCCACTCCCGAAGGTTATCAACTCTCGGCAACAGCCACTGCCGTCTTGAACAAAGTTGTGGCACTGGAATTTAATCAGCAGATAGCAGTTCTGCGCCTGATTGTCGGCAAGATGGGTATTGACCCCTTGACAGTTTAGAGAACAGTATCGGCACTAGAAGCAAAAAAGTAACAGTAATCATGGATAGCAATAATCCCCAAAATCTTCAAAATTGTCCGGTCTGTGGCGTTTCCATTACTGAAGATGGACAAGTTAACTTTTCCCACGGAAGCTCAGGAAATCGTGCTCGACTCTACGCCCGAGTTTGCCAATACACCCAGAAACCTGGATGTATCAACCAAGAATCTCAACTTGTTGGCGAACTCAACCCTGAAGATGGCTTTGAATCGGGTGAGAATTTACCGCTCCCTTTTTTGAGTACCCTTGGAGCAACTAACTAAGTGAACTCGATGAAGTCTCAACTGACACAAGGTCGAGTTTCACTCCAGCTGCTCAGGCTATCGCTGCCAATGGTCTGGGGTGTTTTTTCGGTGTTAGCTTTTAGCCTTGCTGACACCTATTTTGTCGCTCAACTAGGAACGAGCGAGCTGGCGGCGATGAGCTTTACTTTTCCCGTGGTTACAGTTTTGGGAAGCGTAGCAATGGGATTAGCCACTGGTACTTCTTCAGTTATTGCCCGAGTGATTGGTCAAGGCGAGCGCCCTCTGGTGCAGCAGCTAACCACTGACAGTCTCCTGCTTTCTCTTCTCATTGTCAGCATCCTTGCTGCCCTGGGCTTGAGTACAATCAATCCCCTGTTTGCTACGTTGGGAGCCGAACCAGAACTCCTACCTTTGATTCAGGAATACATGAACATCTGGTATTGGGGGATGGTTTTCCTCGTTGTTCCCATGGTGGGCAACAGTGCTATCCGTGCTGCTGGCAATACGGTCGTTCCCAGCCTGATTATGACTTTGGCAGCTGCGGTTAACATCTTCGTCGACCCCCTACTCATTTTTGGCTGGGGACCATTACCAGCTTTGGGTCTCAAGGGAGCGGCACTGGCGACTGTCATCTCTCGCGCCAGCACCCTAATAGCTTCTCTAGCTTTCCTCCACTTTCACGAGCGCCTGTTACTGTTCACTTTCCCCGGCTTGAAAGCAATAGTAACAAGTTGGCGCAGTCTCCTGTCTGTTGGCTTGCCCGCAGCAGCAACTAACTTAATTTCTCCTCTGGCAGTCAGTTTTGTGACCAGCTTGATGGCGCGGTACGGAGCTGAAGCGGTTGCTGGATTCGGATTAGCATCGCGGCTAGAAGCTATGGCACTAATTGCACCTTTAGCCCTCTCCGCCAGTATTGGTCCCTTTGTCGGTCAGAACTGGGGCGCTCAACAGTACGGTCGAGTCAAGCGAGCAGTAAAAGTGAGCTTTTGGTTCTGCCTGAGTTGGGGTGGACTGATCGCCGTCTTACTGGGAACAGGTGCAACTACAATTGGTGCTTGGTTCGACAGTGACCCAGCAGTAGTAGCCAGTGCCACTATCTATTTGACGCTCGTGCCCGTCAGTTACGGAGCTTTAGGCATTGTTTTCACCGCTAGTTCAGCTTTCAACGCTTTAGGCAAGCCCCTGCCAGCTCTGGGGATGTCCCTCTCCCGACTGTTGCTCCTCTACGTCCCTTTAGCCTATTTGGGTAGCCAGTTGTTTGGCATTTCTGGCATTTTTGGGGCAGCCTGTATTTCTAACGGAATAGTGGGACTGGGGGCCTGGTTCTGGCATTCACGTTGGAGTCAGTTTGGTTCTGAAGTTTCATCTGGACAATTCTCATCTCTGCAAGAAGTCGCTGCTCCAGAAAAAGCAAAACAAAGCTAGTAATGACAATATGTACGAGTGAACATCCCAATGAGAGACAACAAGGCGACAGGTAGATTCACTCAACTCAAATATAGACAAGTCGATTCTCAGCCCAAAACTCAAAATGTTATCACACCCACAGAAACAGGTTTCAAGGGGGCAGTGGCTTTACCAACGTTTCTTAGAAATCTCGATCTATCCAAGCATCTGGACTGCTGGGGGAGTTGCCTCCCTGACTTACTTTGTCCAAGAAACCCTAAATCTTCCTCACGACTGGCGAGCAGTGGCTCTCATTTTTGCTGCCACTCTTCTTTTTTATAATTTAGACCGTCTTCTAGACTCTTCCATCCAACCCATTCCCGATCCCAAAGCTCAGTCTTACGTTCGTCATCCTGGTTTCAAGCTTCTTTTACTGGTAATAACATTAGCCGTAGGACTATTACTATATCAAGCCCCCGCGACCGTAAGATTTGTAAGTTGTGGTGGACTCTTGCCTTTAATTTACGGAATTCCCATACTGCCTTGGGTTAGAGATCAAAATCTGCGGTGGTACCGTCTCAAAGATGTTCCCGGTGCCAAGGCTTGGATTGTTGCGGGAATAATTACCTACGCCCTAGTTGCTGTTCCTCTAGCCTACGCTGGCGTTGTGTTTGGAAAATCAGCAGCACTAACTGCTCTCTTCTTACTAATTTTTACAGGCACTAACTCCCATCTCTTTGACGTTCGCGACCTCGACTCCGACCGAGAGAAAGGAGTGCTGACTCTGCCTTTGATTGTAGGAGTGAGAGTAAATCGCCTCATCTGGACAGGTTTGAATTTCAGCTTGCTTGCCTTTCTCAGCTGGTTCTGGTCAACAGGACTTAATTCTCCTCCGTTAGAGGTTATCTTGCCCATACTTGCGATCGATTTAGCCTTTATTTGGCTTTTGAGTCCTGATACCCCCAGAAATATCTACAACATCGGCCTAGATGGCTGTCTGTTCCTACCAATTCTCTTAACTAAGATGTTGAATTGATTTTATTGAATAGCAATAATTTATGAAGAAGTTCTATAACCGCGGGAATTCATTAGACTCAAGCGATTGCCTCTTTTCCTAGAGCTAGCGATCGCGTAAACGAACGAACGATACTCTATTATCGGTACGGATTTTACTACTTAAATCTTGATGTAAAGCCCTGTTAATTTTTCTTAATTTTAATTAACATAAATTATAGATTATTAAAGATTTACTTAGATCAAGATTCGCGAGTTAGTCATGAATTATTCCGAGCAATTATCTCTAGAACAGGAATTTAACTTGAGAAGATTCGCCGATCTAATACAAACTCTCTCCCCAGAGCAAGCACAGGATTTATCCCTAGAGCTTTATCGGCAAATGATGCTCAAAGATAACTTGTACGAGGAGTTATTAAAAGATTATTGGGGTATTAACGCATTACCTTTATCTGCATAATATTTCAATCTTGAGTGCTGATAGCACGAAAACTTATGTCTCAATTAGTTTCTTATGCACTCGGAACCTTTGTTGCTTTATTTCCCATTACCAATCCAGTGGGAGCAATACCGATCTTTTACAGCTTGACAGCTAACGTCAGTAAGGGTCAAAGATTAGAACAAGCTAAGAAAGTAGCTCTCAATGCCAGTGCAATCATGGCCTTTTTCTTTGTTACGGGTCAAGCTATTCTCGACTTCTGGGGTATTTCTCTCGGGGTCTTGCAAATTGCCGGTGGGTTGTTGATAGCTCGCACTGCTTGGACATTTGCCGAAACCCACCAACATCAGACTGCAAATAATTCTTCAGGAGTAGCTCCACAAAAAGAGATCGCTTTAATTCCTATGGCTGTACCTCTGATAAGTGGTCCAGGAGCCATTGGTCTGGTGATTGGTCTAGGGGCTGAAGACTCCCAATGGTCCAACTATCTTGGTGGTTTGCTAGGAATTGCGCTGCTGGGAATAACACTTTATCTCTGTTTGGCTTGGGGAGAGTTACTAGTCAGAGTTTTTGGTAAAAGGGGAATCCGCGTCCTTACTCAAGTTTTAGGCTTTTTCATTTTGGCAATCTCGATTCAATTGTTGGCTGATGGCATTTTGACCTTGCTACAAGAATCAGGATTGATTTAACAACCCAATCGATTTAAATCAACAAATTTTTAGATAATTTCATGGAACTGCATCAGATTGAAACCTATATCGATAGCCCTAATCCTGAAAATCGCATGAAAGCGATAACCGAGTTGAGAAATTATGAACCCAATTTGGTTGTACCTCTACTCAAGCGCAGAATGTACGACCAAGAATTTGTAGTTCGTTCTTTTGTGGCTATGGGTTTGGGGTATAAACAAACTGAAGAAGGATTTGAATTGTTACTTGATTTAATCGAGTACGACCGCGATTACAATGTCAGAGCAGAAGCTGCCAATTCTCTGGCTAAATACGGTGAAGATGCAATTCCCCATCTAGTGAAACTATTTCAACAAGATTCTAATTGGTTAGTAAGGTATAGCATTTTTGCCGCTATCGATTTAAGACAACATCCCGAAATTCTTTTAGAATTTTGTACTTTAGGACTCAGGGGAAACGATCGGGTTGTCCAGCAGACAGCGATCGCCAGTTTAGAACAATTAACCAATACACCCCAAGAGGCTAATGCTTTAGAGCTTCTTCTCTCAGCAGCCAAATCAGAGCAAGGAGAAATCCGCGCCCAAGTAGCAAGAGTTTTGAGACATTTTGAAGATCCAAGGGCAGAAGCTACCCTCACAAATCTGCGACAGGATTCTGATTATCGAGTTGTTGGTGCGACTTTAGAAGGACTTGTCTAAAGTCAAGATCACAAAAGCATTCACTTCCAGCTCTGTCGAATGAGTTGAGTGGTTGCCAGCTATTTATTTAAAGACACAGTCATGAAAGTAAAGTGGTCACGGCTAATTCTCAAAATCATAGTCTGGTTATTTGCTGAAATGTACCTAACGGTTTTGGGGTTAGATAATCTGGCTGATTATGGCGAGTTTGTCTTTCAATATAGAGCGTTATTACAAATAACCGAGACTTCTAGAACTCTGAGTTTCTCAGCTTAAATTAGACACTGAAACTAGCTTTCGAATTTCCCGATCATACAATTTGATATATTGTCACGCACTCTTAACAAAAATTACCAAATTTTAAATAATTGTTACAATATATCAAGCAATTGCAATTTAGTAATTTCAGCAGCACAAACCATGAGTAATTCTTCTACCATCATCCCAGAACCTCTAAAGGCTCAATCCCTTGTTTACGATTTGAAAAAGCGCCTTGATTGGGGAGAACCAGCTCTGACTATCATTGATATCAGAGATCGAGATGCTTTTAATACTAGCCATATCTCAGGAGCCGTTTCTCTGCCCATGAATGAATTAGTTAATCGTGCTTTAAATAATTTCGAACTAGAGCGCGATCTCTATATCTATGGCTCTACTGATGAGCAAACTGCGGATGCAGCAGCTCAACTCCGTACTGCTGGCTATAAAAATGTGGCTGAACTTAGAGGTGGTCTGGCTGCCTGGCAAGCAAATAGTTTTCCGATTGAAGGAAACTCAGCGGTAGTTGCCTAAATCGAAGAGAAAACCTAATTAATCTGGCTTTTTAATGATTAATTAGCTACCTGAATCTATCAATCTATCCATCTTCATATAATTACCAAGGACAAATCTCATGGAAAACCAAGAATCTAAATTCGGCTTTAGCAAATTTGCCGAGAACTGGAACGGTCGCCTGGCAATGCTCGGTTTCGTCATAGGCGTCGCCACCGAATTGTTAACTGGTCAAGGCATTCTGTCTCAGTTGGGTCTGCTGTAGTTAAAGAGTAGCTACTGCTGCCCAAAAATTGAGTCGGACAGCAGTATTCTGGGCGGTAAATAGTTCCTGCTACAAAGCCGCCCTAAATTCAAATTACAATTTTCAGTTTTAGTAAATGTTTCCTAATCTTCTTCAAGCAACAAAAGAATACTGGCGCCAGCTAGACGAACTGGAGGTTGCTTATCAGCAAGGTGAAATCCCTCTAGAGGAAGTAGATGCTAGAGTAGCGGATTTAATGGCAGAATTAGCTGCTGAACGCCGTGCCGCTTTTAGCTATTTTTGGCAAGGCTGCCTCCATTGGATAACGACACAAAAAGAGACTGTCATTGGTTTGGCTATCTTAGGGCTGATCGCCTATGCTTGGGTGCTGACCACTACAGTATCCTCAACTTTGACGAGCTCATAATTCTCGTCGTCTTTTAACAAGCTATGTTACAAATACCTGGTTTTAGCCAACACGAACTAAACACAAGCCTCGGAAAGATGGCTTACTATACAGCAGATCGCGCTCCTTGGCTGCCAGACGAAGTTTTGGCAAAATCCCTACCAACATTAGTATTTCTCCACGGTTTTTGGGGCGGCTCCTCAGCTTATGAATGGTCTAAAGTTTATCCAGCTTTTGCCAGTGAATATCGTATTTTGGCACCAGATTTGGTTGGTTGGGGTGATTCATCTCATTTAGACCGTAATTATCAGATTGATGATTACTTAACCAGCATTACGGAATTTATAGAGCAAAGCTGCGAAGAACCAACAACAGTTATTGCCTCATCTCTGACAGCCGCTTTCACCATCCGAATAGCAATCTCTCGTCCTGAATTGTTTAAATCCTTGATTCTCACCACACCAGCTGGACTTTCGGATTTTGGAGAAAATTACACCCGCAGTTTCTTTGCCCAACTAGTTAGCACGCCGATTATAGATCGTTTGATCTATGATTTTGGTGTCGCCAACGAGTTAGGAATTCGTAGTTTTTTAGAACAGCGTCAGTTTGCTAATCCCGAACGAGTCTATCCGGAAATAGTAACAGCTTATTTAGAATCGGCCCAGCAACCGAATGCTGAATATAGTGCCCTTTCCTTCGTGCGAGGAGATTTATGTTTTGACCTATCTCAATATATCGAGCAACTGACAATTCCTACTGCTATCATTTGGGGTCAGAAATCTCAGTTTACAGGCCCTGAGATTGGAAGGCGTCTAGCAGCCATGAATCCGACGGCGATTAAGGTTTTTCAAGAAATAGAAGATGTTGGTCTCACACCACAACTAGAACTACCTGCTGTTACTATTGGCCTGATTCGTAAATTTTTGAACTTTGAACTTGCTTCAAATTGATCTAACTCGACATTGTTGCTGACTACAGTTGAGCGCTCGTCTAACAGTTTAGAGAACAATTTCGACATTAACAGTAAAAAAGTAGCAATATATCCTAAATTATGAGCAGTAATATCTCTGACAATCTTCAAACTTGTTCCGTTTGTGGCGTTTCTATTACTGAAGATGGGCAAGTAAACTTTTCTAATGGAAACCCAGGTAGCCGTACTCGACTCTATGCCAGAGTCTGCCAATATACGGAAAAACCTGGATGTATCAACCAAAAATCAAAACTCATTGGCGAAATTACTCGTGAAGATGGCTTTGAATCGGGAGAAGATTTGCTAACTCCTTTTTCTCGTGCCAGCGAAGTAAGCAACTAGGAAAATTCGATTTATTATATTCCCCCGCAAAAAGATTCTGATTTTTTGCGGGGGGTAGAGAGAAATATTTAGCGATCGCATTTATCCCTTAGATAGATATAGCCAACATCTCTGCGTAATAAGACGCGATGTTAAGCAATAAAACAAGAGTTTATGCTCCAGCATTGAAAAATTCTTGATACTGTCTTTCTGACTACTTTTGAGGTTTATATTTACTGAGGTTGCCAGCGATCGCGCCCCAGATTAGGTAGTTGCGCTTTTCTTGAAAATAAAGAGCTTTTGGATAGTACATAGTTGGCATTGCTGATTAGTAATGATTTTGCGAACGCTTGATGATTACAGAATCAAGTTTTTAGATTTAATCATTAGTGATTGACCATTACATTTCAGCAACGCCACATAGCAATACTTCTCGTTTAACGAGTGCCAATTAATCTATAAGGTTAGGTTAAGGGGGAAAGGGCAAAGGGGAAAGGAACAATTAGCAACAAGCGCACGACCTTTTCCCTTTTTCCTTTAACCTTTTCCCAAGTACAACC
>JASJEI010000315.1 GCA_030064795.1 Pleurocapsa sp. MO_226.B13
GATTCCCCAAGGCTTATTTTCCCGTTATCGATTGTCATTAAGCCAAAATTATTGAAAATAAGCCTTGGGAGGAAATCCAGTTCTGGAGGGGGTTTCAGAGATGCCGTGAAAAGTCAGACCAATGATTCCACCTGTTCGAGGGCTTGAAGAATGGTAGCTAAAGCTTGAGCCTTGGCAACTGGGTCATCAAGCGTCTAAATCCAAGGCTGCTTTGAGACTTGAAGAAGTCACAATTTCAGCACTGGCTTCGGCCGCCACAGCCTCTAACTCCCGTTGGGAGAAACGGGCAATCACCGTCAAGGCTTTGCGTAAACTGTGCCCCAAGAGATTATAAGTGTCTTCTACTCCCGCGGCTCCCCACAAGGGAGAAGAATCGAGAGCTCCTCTCAAGTAGCGTGGGCAAAATCCTCCCTTGAGGTGAGCTATTTCTACGGTTTTTTCCATTAGCCGGCGATCAAAGCCTTTAGCAATCAAAGCCGCACGAAATCTAACTAAGGTCGTCTTGCTGAATGGCCCTCGCTCGCAATCGAGGTAATCTAAAACTAATTGCCAGCGTCTGTCCATTTCTAGTTCTTCGATCACTTCATCATCTGAAATTCCCATGTAGGCTTGTAAAATTGTTGCCAACGCCAACAAGCGCGGGGGGAATTGGCGATTTGCCTACTGTACTATCCTTAAAGATTGTCCCCAATTCCGTTTGAAATTCTTCATCAAACAACTTGTGGCGTACTTCTCGCCAAAAAATGAATAGTTTAGCTCGGAGGATACGCTTGACGACTTTTTTTTCTTTGTTCGACAATTTAATCGGAGGATGCCATTGGGGAGGACCCATAGAGAAAAAACCATTATTGCAGGCTTTCAGTTTAACCGAGCGCTTCTTTTGATTTCATATTCTAGCCAATTTGTCAACTACTTCTACTGAACCGACGCTCTAGGCAAAAACTAGAGTACCGCTACTTTCCAGACTACTAGCATCGACATTTTGAAAAATAGCTAAATCTGTACCGTTAAAGCCAATCACCGCATCAGCTTCATTCTGGCTAAAGTCTAAATCGGCAACGGAAGACGCACCAATGCCTGCTACTCCAATTACATCAATGTCTAGTTCAAAATCACGAATAACCAGCGCAGATTCGGGTAACTCGGCTACTGCAATCCAGAATTGGTCTGCATCTGCACCACCACTAACTTCATTTTCTCCTGCTGCTTGGTTGAAAAAGCGATCTTCACCCTCTCCACCGAAATGAATATCTGCTCGACCTAAAATAAAGGTGTCATCGCCAGTGCTGCCATAGATACGATTGCCTCCTTGACTGTTAGAAGCATCAATTAAGTCGTCACCACTACCCGCAAATACCAGTTCGTTACTACCTGTAATATCTAAGACATCGCCATCAACTGTACCAAAATTGGGTTCAAAGTCTGGTATTTCTGGTGGTTCGGGTGGTTCGGGTTCTTCAACAGCAGTCACCATAACTCTGGCGATTTGATAGTCAGGAACGGTAAAATCTGCATTAGCAGCAACTAGATTGCCATTAAATTCAAAATCTAATATTCCTCCCTCACCAGGAGCAAGAAAGCCAGGATAAGGTTGAACGGTGCCATTTTCATCGATACTACTACCAAACGCCTCAAAAGTATAGAGGAGATTTTCTGGTGACTCGTCGTTGACTTCTGTTCCAGCATCCCAAGCATCTTCTCCCGTAATTATAAAGTCTGCGCCGATAAAATTTCCCGCTTCATCAAAAATTTCAATCGCTTGAGGATCGTCATTACCAATAAAGCCGTCGTTGGTGGGGAAAAGCATCGAGGCATAGCTAAAATAGCGATTTTCCTCTGGCGTACCGTTGAGGGTGACGGTAAAGGTTTCGGTTTCTCCTGGTGCTTGAATAAAGAAGAAGGGAGTTGTTATGCTGTCTAAAACTTCTTGAGGAAAAGCATTAGGATCGTCAAGCAGATCGAAAAATTCGGAATTAGTTCTAATGCTAGTAACAACCATTCCCTGAGTTCCACCATTTTCACCCGCAGGACTGGCTAGAAAGTCTCCCGCCACAATTCCTGGAGGGGGTGGTAAGCTAGGTAAATCTAATCCTAGGGCGATCGCCTGTTGAACGGATAAAGGTAGTTGGTTAATATCTAGACCAGCAGCGACCATTTCTTCTAGTTTTCCTGGCAAGATCATCTCTTCTAGACCGACCAAACCATCCTCAGCAAGAAATTCTAAAGATTCTGAAGCTGGTTCGCCTTGGTTAAATAAGTCAAAACTGCCATCGTGCAAACCAAACCAAAATGGCGCAAAACCAGTACCGTTTTCTGGTGCTATGTTTTCTACGGTAACTTGTATTGTTGTTACTTCTGACGTAGGTTCTGGTTCGGGATTTGGGGTTTCATTGGTTGAATCAATCCATTCGCCTAAAATCATGCTTAACTCCTCGGGTACGTCTTCTTGTATAAAATGAAAAGCGGGATTAACTTCGTCTCCTACTGCCTGTATTTCAAAGCCAGGAAGTGATTCAGCTAGAGATAGAACCAACTCTGGAGACGCAAAACCAGGATTGCCATAAATTAATAACTTAGGTACTTCTGTAGTTGCTAGATAGTTAGCAAACTCAACATAGTCTTCTATATTGGGTACTGGTTCGGGAGGCAATCCCCCAACTCCATCAGGATCGAGAATTGGATAGCCTGTAGCGTCTAAAAACGGTAGCTGTCTGGGAGAAATTGCCAGTTGATCTCTAGCTTCGGGGTCTAAAAATGGTTCTCGATAAACTTCTTGTTCTGATTCACTTAGAGGATTGGCAATGCCACCAAATGCAGGATCGAACAGCCAGCCTTCGATAAAAAGATTGTTATCTATGGCATTTTCTTCTAAAAGATCGGGGTCAGACCAAAATGCTGCGACAAATTCTTCGGGAAATGCGTCAACAACACTAACATCGGGAAAGGGAACAATAAAGCTTTCTAAAAACGCCAAGGCTTTGACATTATCGGGATTTTCTACTGCATAGGAGAGACTAATCGGGCCACCCCAATCATGACCGATAAAAGTGACGTTTTCTAAATCTAAAGTATCAATAAATTCTCTAAATAGTGCGCCTTGATCTTCTAGATAATTTAATGGTTCTTCTGTAGTGTCTGAAAGACCAAAATTAATCAAGTCGGGGACAATTACACGTCCTCGTTCGGCTAGTTCGGGGATAATATCGCGCCAGAGATAAGCAGAAGTAGGCTGACCGTGAAGTAAGATTATCGGGTCGCCACTACCTTCGTCCAGATAGTGCATATCTAACCCATTAGAAAGTTCGAGAAAATTTGAGGTGTAGGGAAATCCTTCATAGGCAATTTCTCCATTATTATTCATTTCTTCGTTAGTATTTTCGTTAGAGAAAACATTGGTTTGAATTAAATTATCATTGGTTGAAATAGTGAGATTATTAGCTTGAATTGAAATTGTACCCATAGAATTATTCTCCTTACTGAAGGCATTTGATTGGAAAAGTTTATAGAAAAAATCATTACGAGTATATTTTTATTTTGAATAGCCAAGCAGTCAGCACGAACAGTTACAAAGCTATTAAAAACCAGGAAATTTTTTTCGCGATCGCAGATCTTTAGCTTTGTAATACCGAGCGTATATTTTTAGTATCGCTCAGATTTATGTGGGCAAACAATAACTTTTTTGTCTTTATATAATCTCTAATTAGGTGATTACAAATACTTAGAGCAATCCTATTTGACAATTCTAATCTTGAACTATTAAATCGAGTAATAATACTTAGAAACTGTTTGTAAAGTAAATCTTAAAAACATGCAAAGTGAACGGTCGACTTGGTAGGTTGGGTAGAACAAGCGCGTGAAACCCAACAAAAGCTTATAGTCGTTGAGTTACTCTTCGAGAACGCTTGCGCGTACGTGCCTTAAACGCCACTTGCTACAAGGTCGGAAACCTCACGGGGCTTATGAAGGGCGGACGCAGGTTCCGCCCACAGCCCCTCCGCAACGCAGTGGCTCCCCAACCTACATTTAAAAAATGATCTATCTAGCTAAATCATGAGAAATGATATTACAGCTTTTTGCAAGACTATCTGGACATCTAGCAATTCAATAATGTAGTCAAGCAGACAAATAATCTGCGTTCTCGGTGCGCGATGGCGCAGCCGAGTCCTTTAGGGCGTTCCTTTGCGGAGGGCGTGTCATCTGAGGTTTCCTCAGATGTTTATACCGCCCGTCCCGCAGGTGGCGCAGGGTCGTTTATCCCTTTATACCCGAAGGGTGCGAATGGGGGCACCGCTGTGTTTATCTGTGGACTCTACTATAGTTGTCTGGATCGGAAAGAACAATGAAAACCACTGTAATTGACGATTTGAACTACGATTGAGACAACTTTCGGTGACAAGTAAGCGATCGCCATCTAGTCAATGTTTTTATCTAAAATCAAAATTTCTGTCTCAAGTTTTAGTCTTTTAGAAGCCCTTATTGTGAACAAACGTTAAGATAACTGATAGTTCCTCGATTTCAGTAATCATTTATCTAACAAAAAGCCCGTGAAAGTCTGGAAAGTTCTCGCAACCGACACCAAACAAAAACTGACGAACTTGTTTGCAGCAGGGTTATTATTTTGGATTAGCATTACCCTGCTTTTACCAACTCTGCCTACCTACATTCAATCTATGGGTGGTACTACTCAGCAGGTGGGAATGGTTATGAGTTGTTTTGCCATCGGCTTGATTGCTTCGCGTACTTGGCTGGGAAAAGTTGCCGATCGCCGTAGTCGCAAGCTAGTTCTTTTGATTGGTGCTTTCGTAGCAGCAGCAGCCCCCGTAGGTTATGTATTAGTTAATTCTATCTTCGGATTAGCTCAGATTAGAGCTTTTCATGGTATCAGTATTGCAGCATTTACCATCGGCTACAGTGCCTTGGTAGTCGATTTAGCTCCCCTGCAACATCGAGGTACTCTAATTGGCTACATGAACTTGGTAGTGCCAATTGGGATGTCTATGGGGCCTGCTTTGGGAGGATTTTTGCAACAGAGTGGCAGACGGTTGATCCCAAATGGTACGGGCTACGAAGTTTTGTTTTTGATTTCTACTGTCTGCGGTGTGTTGGCATTATTTTTATCCAGCCAGATTAAGGAGTCTTCTTTACCTGGAGTAGAATCTTCCTCGCCATCAGAGCGGGGTTCAGTTCAGAGAGATTTTTGGCAGCTAGCCAAAGATCCAGGCTTAATTGTACCGACTGTGGTTTTACTACTAATAGGATTGGTGTTTGGTACTTTGGTGGCTTTTTTGCCTCTGTTTATTACAGAGTTACAGCTAGATTTCAATGTTGGCTTCTTTTACACGGTAGTGGCGATCGCTTCTTTTTCGGTACGTTTATTTGTCGGTCAAGCAAGCGATCGCTATGGGCGCGGTTTGTTTATCAGTGGCAGTCTAGTCTGTTATATTGTCTCGATGCTCTTGCTTACCCAAGCCACAACCCCAATTATGTTTATTCTCTCGGCACTTGCCGAAGGTTCGGGAGCGGGAATACTAATCCCTTTGGTATTGGCATTAATCAGCGATCGCTCCTACGCTAATGAAAGGGGTAAGGTTTTTGCTCTTTGTATGGGGGGTTTTGATGTTGGTATTGCTATGGGTGGATTAATTCTCGGTTCTCTTTCCTATATTTTAGGTGGCTACCGAGGCATTTTTTCTCTAGCAGCTATTTTGGCAGGGGTGGCTTTAGTCATCTTTGTTACCCAAGCAGGTAAAAACCTGCGTCATTCCCTATTTTTTGCCCTAGGCAAGACTACTGATTCATATGCAGTCAAGTAAATAAATTTAACCGCGTTCTAAAATTAAATCCAAGCGATCGCTGATTATTCCTTGCCACCCTGGTTCGATAATATTTGTACCTGTGGGTTCGATAATAATTGCAGGAGAATTAATTTTATCTCCTGGTTGTAGGGTTTCTCGTTGATAAACTGGAGTATCGTGCCAAGCATCGGCGGTATAGATTTGGACGGTGGAAATTGGTTGGGGAGGGTTATTGTTTTGTCGTCGGGCAATCTTTTCTGGCGGGATGTAGGTAGGACAAATTAACTCAATCGAAATGGTTTCGACGACTAAATCTTTTTTGGCAAAGGCAAAGCCATAACGTTGTCGATACTCAGCTTCAAACTGCGATCGCATTTCTGCCACGCTAGCAAAATCTACCAGCAAACTTGAGTCTGTCCCCATATATTTAAGATGCACTTTTTCCAGAATGGTAATGTTTTCGGGGTTGGTTTGTTGTTGGGCTAATTCGGTTTCTGCTTGGGTAATTAATTGCTCGAAAGCCTGTTGCAACTCGGTAATTAAATCAGCCCCCAGTTCGACTTCAATCGATTTTTCTTTGATAATTCTGATATCTGCCAAACCAATGCCATAAGCCGATAGTACTCCCGCATAGGGATGAATAAAAATCCTTTTAATCCCCAATACATCGGCAATTAGACAGGCGTGTTGCCCTCCCGCACCCCCAAAACAACAGAGGGTATAGTTGCTTACGTCATAACCCTTTTGCAGAGATATTTTTTTAATCGCATTAGCCATATTCTCCACGGCGATCGCCAAGAAACCAGAGGCTATTTGTTCCAGGGTTTTGCCGTCCTGAATGCGAGCTGCTAAAGCCTGAAACTCCTGTTTAACTATCTCTTTATCTAAAGGTGCATCGGCATTAATTCCAAATACCTGGGGGAAAAACTCAGGCTGGAGTTTACCCACCATCACGTTACAGTCAGTAACCGTTAAATCCCCACCTCGTCCATAACTTGCAGGGCCGGGATTAGCCCCCGCCGATTCTGGGCCGACTCGATAACGACTACCATCAAAATATAAGATCGAGCCTCCCCCCGCAGCTACAGTGTGAATGGAGATCATCGGCGATCGCAATCTGACTCCAGCAATTTCGGTTTCCAGACTGCGTTCGTATTCTCCTGCGTAGTGACTGACATCGGTAGACGTACCACCCATATCAAAACCAATAATCCGATTAAAGCCAGCTATTGCCGAGGTTTTAACCGCCCCTACTACACCCCCCGCAGGGCCAGAAAGAATGCTATCTTTACCTTGAAATAAGTCTGCATCCACCAGTCCACCATTGGACTGCATAAACATCAGTTGGGTAGATTGTCGATCGCCTAAATTACTACTTAATTGGTCTACATAGCGACGCAAAATAGGAGAAAGATAGGCATCAACTACGGTAGTATCGCCTCGACTCACAAATTTAATTAGCGGACTAACCCGATGGGAAATAGAGATCTGAGTAAAGCCAATTTCGCGGGCGATGTCGGCTACTTGTAATTCATGATGGGGATAACGATAACCGTGCATCAAAACAATGGCACAACTGCGTATTCCTACGTCGTATGCAGCCTGTAAATCTTGTTTGGTTTGAGCCAGATCCACGGGAATTAATTCCTTGCCTTGAGCGTCTAACCGCTCTACTATTTCTATCACCCGTTCGTAGAGCATTTCGGGCAAAATAATCTCCAAGGCAAAAATATCGGGACGGTTTTGGTAGCCAATTCGCAAAGCATCTTTGAAACCTTTGGTAATAGCTAAAACCAGACGATCGCCTTTTCTTTCCAATAAGGCATTGGTAGCTACCGTCGTCCCCATTTTGATTGCTTCGATTTGCTCTGTTGGAATGGGCCGATCTGGCTCAATTCCCATTACTTCCCGAATTCCCTGAATGGGGGCATCTGTGTATTGTTCGGGATTTTCTGACAGTAGTTTGTGAACTAAGATTTCGCCCCTGGGAGTTCGCGCCACAATATCGGTAAATGTACCACCGCGATCGAGCCAAAATTGCCAACGAGAAGAAGTCATGAGCAGATTATACAAGTAGTCTTACTATTATCATTGATTTTTCACAACTACTTCTACGCGACGATTTTTTTGTCTTCCAGTTGGATCGTCCGAACCATCAGATTTGGTATTGGCTGCAATTGGTTGACTTTCGCCGAAACCTTGAGCGTTGAGACGGCTGCGATCGATGTCAAACTGAGTAATTAAAGCATTTTTAACTGCATCGGCGCGTTGTTCTGAGAGTTGTTGATTGTAAGCATCACTGCCTTTGCTATCAGTGTGACCAGCAATATCGACGGGAGCATTCTGATAGTAGTCGATCAATTTACTAACTTTTTCCAGAGTAGGTTGAGCATCGGCTCTCAAATCGTATCGATCGAAGTCAAATAGAATGCTTTCTGGCAGATTAATTTGTAGTCCTTCGCTGGTTTGTTGAGCATCGAGATCGGAAATAATTTGTTGTATTTGCGCTTGAGAAACAGCTACTTGTTGACTTTGTGCCTGAGAATTTACTCCTCCTGCCTGGGAACCACTTGCAGCAGAGATCGGATTACTATTGATTTCCGACTGCACGATCGCAGCTAGTTCTATTTGAGAAGGTTCAAGACGATTAGAGGAAGTAGTTTCGATATAGAGGCGTTGTTGTAATTGCTCGCTTTCTTCTGTAGTCGCTTCGGTAGTGTTAGCTTGCTGCTGTTGACAGCCTGATAATAGTAAAGAAAATAATAGGCTAGTTAAAATTGCTGGTTTAGTGTTCATCTGGTTATAGCAATCCTATTCAAGAGAAATATTATGAATCACCATTTTGGGGCCTCTGGCATAATCGCGATCGCTACCGTATTTATCATTAGTTACTAAAGTCAAAGAATTAGCTTGGGGTGAAATGCGACCGAGAAAGACAAACTTTCCCGTCAAGGTTTGTCCTGGGGGAATTTTTACTTCGGGGTTTTGGGGAAGAGTAGCTAGATGGTAAACATTGCCTAGATTGTCTCGTAGTAGAAAATCTCTGCTTTGATTTAAGACAATTTCATTTTTATAACCATTAGTCACGCTGAGATCGGCAACTATACTGTCATCTCTAAAAGAAATGGTTTTCAGTTGCAACACCGAACCATTGGGATGATTAATTTGTTGTTCGATAGTTTGACTGGGAGGCAGGGAATTAGTGCTATTTGTCGCTATTTCAGGTGATTCGATTGTCTCGCTACTCTCCGATCGTACTGCTATCGGTTCGCTCGCTGGGTTTGATTCTACAGGAATAGGTGAAATAACCATTTTCGGTCGAGTAGCATAATCAGCATCAAGACCGTATTTATCGTTGGTAGCTAAAGTTAAGGAATCAGCTTGGGGTGAAATGCGACCGAGAAAGACAAATTTTCCCGTCAGTGTTTGTCCTGGGGGAATTTTTACTTCGGGGTTTTGGGGAAGAGTAGCTAGATTATAAATATTACCTAGATTATCTCGCAACCGCATATCTCTATGGTTATTCAGACGAATTTCGTTTTTGTAACCATTGGTAATCGCTAAATCGGCAACAATATTATCTTCTTGAAAAGAGATTTTGTTGAGTCTGATTACCGAACCATTGGCGTGATTGACTTGTAAATCTAGAGTGCGATCGCTAGGTAAATCAACTCGATTATTTACTAGTCGATCGCGGTTATTTTGCCCTGGTTGCTTATCAGTTAAGGGAATATCGGCGATCGCTAGATAAGGATAACTGGTATTAGTATTGTTTTGAGTGCCTTCGTTGGTAACTAAGGTCAGTAATTGGGCATTAGGGGCAATTCTACAAAGCTCATTTGGTCTTAACAACCAAATACAGGCGTCAAGTATTTACTGGGGCAATGGTTAAAAGGCTATCTGAAATTTTTTCAGATTTGTGCGAGAAGTGGGACTGTAAGATAATTGAGTTTAACGGCGAGGATAATCATGTCCATTTGCTTTTCCAGTACTATCCTCAAATGGAACTTCCAAAATTTATCAACAATATTAAATCTGTTACTAGTAGAAGACTGAGAAAAGAATTTGCTGAAGAGATCAATAAGGTTTATTGGAAGCAAGTACTTTGGAATGAATCGTATTTTATCGCTTCCTGTGGAGGGGTCACTATATCGAGCCTCAAAAAATATATTGAAGGGCAAAATACTCCAGATTAAGGCTTCCCGACCAACCCTGCCCACCTTCTCATCCCGACACTCATGCTTCGCATAGAGTGCGGGGCTTCCCAGGCGGAAGCTAAATCATCAGTGGGAGATAGAAGCTCAATGACAAAATCGGGGTCTATTGGAGCAAATTTTCTTTGTTGTTGTTCGCTCAGGCTATCCCATCTGTTTTTTTTAATCCAACTAACATCGGGAGAGCGTATCGCATCGTTAGATAGTTTGAACCCAGTAGAAGAATCAAAAGTAACTCCCAATTTGGTTCTTGTGTTCCAAAGTTCTACTTGAAAAAATAACCTACCGTTCTTCCTTCCACTTTCGCTTCCTGTTGGCGACATAACAATTAACTTTCCTTGGGGGGTGGTTTCAAACCTAGTTTCGGGATTATCCGCGCACAACTTCTCCAAAATGCGATCGCTTATTTTGTCTGTAAAAGCAGAAATATCAATAGTAGTCATGGTAGTTATTTAAATAAAAAAAAGTTCCAGCACGACAACTGGAACTAAAACTTTTCTAAAATTTTAATTAATGATGGTGATGATGGTGATGAGCGGCTTGAGCTTTGGCTAATTGAGGATTGACCGATACGCCAGATGCTGCCAGCAACGCTTCAATTTCGGGGTTTGCCCACTCTGCTGCCATGTGCAGAAATTCAGGATGACTGTTGACGCAGGGCATCCGAATAAAGGTAACGTCGGAGTGTTTGTGCTGGAGATGATGAATGATATGGTCTACATCCAACAGAGTTTCGTGGTTTTCAGTAGCAAAGCCAATGGGCATCATCACTATAGAAGTTGCTCCCAATTCAATCAGGTTTTGGGCTGCTAACTTGACATTGGGCTGTGTCCATTCAATTAGAGGGGTATCGTGATTGAGCCAGCCAACAGAAATCAGAGGATATTTAGCAATTAGTTCTTCTCTGACTAATTCGTATAAAGCTTGGCTTTCATCGATGCCAGAAGTAAATCCCTTAGCCTTGTGAGGACAGCCATGATTCATCAGAATAATACCGATTTGGGAAGCTAGATGTCCTTGGGCTAATTCCGCTTCGATTTTTTCTTCGACCATTTTTGCCAGGAGTTTAATGTAGTCTGGCTTATTAAAGAAAGAAGGGATGTAGCGAGAACTCTTTAACCAATGGGAATCACCATCTGCCTGTTGCGCTAAGGCTTTGTTAACCTGTTCGACTGCGATACCGCTGGTAAAAATAGAATCGACCACCAATAAAGGATAGATGAGAATCTTATCAAATCCTTGCTCTTTAATTTCGGCCAATACCTGTTTGGGTAGATAGGGCGCGCAGAAGTTGAACGCCTTAAACACTTTGACCTTTTCTCCCCAAGTTGCCTGTAGTTCTTTTTCAATTCCCGCTCTTTGTTCTTCAAAAATAGCGTTGTGGGGGGAGATAAAGTTGTTGTGCTGGTGACTCCATTCGTGGAGGTCAAAAATTGCCAACAATTTGGCGATCGCCGGATAAATCCAGGTAGGTACGGGGGCAAATTTAGCAGTTAAAAGATTTAGAGCCTGTTCGTTATAGTTGGCAAAGTCTTCGTAGCTTTCTACTTCACCGTAACCCATGAGCAGCACCACAACGCGATCGCTTTTGTTAGTTTCTGATTCGTGATGATGATGATGTTCGTGGGCTGTAGATGTAGATTGATGAGAAATTGTTACCACTTGCTACTTCCTTAAATTATGTATAAGTTTAACTATGAATCGGATTTAGAAGAAATATAGGTTTTATTTTGCCAGAATCAGCCAAAATCCAAGTTCTTTACAAGGATTAAGCTAGCACTCGCTTTGGGCAGATATCTCTATAAGTTCCAAAAATTAATATTTAGCAGCAAAAATTAAACTATATATGTATCAAATTATCAAACCGAACTCAATTTTTCTAAACAACTGCTAACGATGATTAAGAACTATAGAAAATAATAAAATCTGCGTTTCCTGACATTTAATCTTTAGGTAACGTTGGTATTAAAGTCAGGTTATCGATCTCTTAAAGAATTTGAAGAGGATAAAATTATGAAAAGCATGATTTGGCATCCCGAAGAAAAAGATTCTCAAGTAAACGAATATTTAGAAAGAGCTAACCACGCCCCCTATCCAGCGATCGCGGGAATATTATTGTTGGGTTGTTGTATTTTTACTGTTGCTATCTTATTTGCAATGGTATAGCACTCGAACAATACTAGCAAATTTAAGATCAAACATACATAGCAATCGGCGTTCGCTCCGTAAGAATCTTCTGGATCGGATATCATTAGTCCTTTGTCCTTTGTCCTTTGTCCTTTGTTGATTCTTACAGATGATTCCTGATTGCTGTCTTGCTTTGGGAGCAAATATCTGAGCGATATGGAGTCCTAAAGTATTTTTTTGTTTAATTATAATTTAGGACAATTTTATTCTAACTGTGAGAATTATTGACTTATGGTCATTAGTCATTAGTCATTAGTCATTAGTCATTAGTCCTTGGTCATTGGTTAGATTAGCGAAGTAAAGATGAAAATTGCGATTAATGGAACTTATATTCAAGAGCAAGCCAGTGGTTTAGGAGTAGTAACTGATAACTTGATTGCTGAGTTGATGAATTGTGAACCAGAACAAGGATTTAACTTTGCTCTTTATTCTCATGCCGATCGCTTAAAAAAGCGATATCGAGATCGTGTTGTCTCTCTAACTGCTGCTCTGTCTCCCGATCGCGGTTTCCCAGGACACATCAAACGTTTGCTTTGGTATCAGACTATTCTTAATTGGCAACTACAACGTCACAAGATCGCTTTATTTTTTTCTCCCGCATCGGAGGGAACGATCTTTCCTAGCGTTCCCCAGATTATTACCGTTCACGACCTCATTCCTTTAAAATATCCAGAATTAAGTCCAAAGTGGCAATACTATTATCGCTACATTTTACCTGCAATCCTCAAGCAGTGCTGTAAGATTATCTGTATTTCCCAACATACCAAAAAGGATTTAATTACAAGTTATCAACTCGATCCAGACTCAATTCAGGTTGTCTACAACGGGTACGATCGCGATTTATTTTTCCCTCAACCGAATCGAAAAATCCTGGAAAAGTATAACTTAGAGCGGTATCTACTTTACGTCGGGGATATGCGATTTTACAAAAATCTCGATCGTTGTTTAGCAGCTTTTGACCGTTTACCCTGTAAAGATTGCCAGTTTGTCATTACTGGAAAAAAAGACGATTTTTTTTACCCCGAAATCAAACGCCAAACCGAGCAACTAGCAGCTAAAGAGCGGATCGTTTTTTTAGATTACGTACCTACTGCTGACTTACCTGGTTTGTATTCGATGGCGCAGGGTTTGGTTTTTGCCTCTCTTTACGAAGGATTTGGACTCCCAGTCCTAGAAGCAATGGCCTGTGGATGTCCTGTAATTGCTGCCAATTGTACCTCTATACCTGAAGTTGGTGGCGACAGCGTACTTTATATCGATCCTTACGATGTAGACAGTATTGCCAGAGCAATGTATCAAATCTTAACCGATGCTCAACTACGCGATCGCTTGAGCGAGCGAGGAAAACAAAGAGCCAAACTATTTAGCTGGAACAAGACAGCTAGAGGTGTTCTACAGGTATTTGAAGACATAATTAGCAATCGCTATACTCATCCAATTAATTGACATAACTAAAAACTAACTCCGAATTCCGAATTCCGAACTTATATACAGCATTTATTTTGGTATTTCACATAAAAATTTGGTTTGGCTTCTTAACTAGTACTGATATACTATAAAAATCAATTCTAAGTTGGATGGCAATAGTTGCCAATGACGGACAACCAATGACAAACGAGCAAAAACAAATTGCAAATTTTCCAATTATGTTTTATTGATTAAAGAAACGATTTGTTGAATAAATGCCTCGTGGTCAACTACTGGTTTAGAAATATAGCCATCGGCCCCACTTTGCTTGAGGAAGTTTTCGCGATCGCCTTCCATAGCGTGAGCGGTGACTAAGATGACGGGTAAATCGGCAGTTTTTGAATCTGCTTTAAGCATTTGGGTAATTTTAATCCCATCAACGGGTTTACCTTGATAAATGCTATTGGCAAGGGCAACATCCATTAAAATGGCATCTATTTCGCCAGATCGAGCTAATTGCATGACTTCATCGACAATTTCTGTCCCTTTGACTTGCAAACCGCCTCTTTTTGTTAGTATTTTGGAAAAAACCCGCAGATTGATCGGATCGTCTTCTACAATCAAAACCGTTGTCATAGATGTTACTCAAGATGTTGTTGAATGAAAGCAACTAGATGTTTAAAATAACGAGAACCAAAAATTATTAGGGTAAAAATCTCCTATTGTTATTGTGATTCATAAAATTCAGATAGCACAGCATAACACTTATAGGGCAAGATTACGCTATATTTTTATACTCTATATTATTTCCCCAAAGCTCGATTGTATTTTTGGCATATTTCCCTTAATTTCTGGAGATTTTTTGAATGGCACAGCAGCTTAACTTATTAGGAAATGGTCAAATCATTCCTACTCCTCTTCACCAAGAAATGGAGAGATCGTATCTTGAATATGCAATGAGCGTAATTGTCGGGAGAGCCTTACCCGACGTAAGAGACGGATTAAAACCCGTACATCGACGTATTTTGTATGCGATGTATGAGTTAGGATTAACTCCAGATCGTCCCTATCGTAAATGCGCCCGCGTGGTGGGGGATGTTTTGGGTAAATATCATCCCCACGGCGATCAATCAGTATATGACGCTTTGGTACGTTTGGTACAGAGTTTTTCGACTCGTTATCCTTTACTGGATGGTCATGGCAATTTTGGTTCGGTAGACAACGACCCTCCAGCAGCGATGCGCTACACCGAAACTAGACTCGCTCCTGTAGCTTTTGAAGCGATGCTAACGGAGATTGGTGAAGCGACGGTTAACTACAGCAACAATTTTGACAACTCTCAAACCGAACCAGTTGTCTTACCCGTCCAACTCCCGATTTTACTTCTCAATGGTTGCTCTGGTATTGCGGTGGGAATGGCGACCAATATTCCACCACACAATCTAGGGGAAATTGTTAATAGTTTAATTGCTTTAATCGATCGCCCGAACATTTCTGATGAAAAACTTTGGGAATTAGTCCCTGGCCCTGACTTTCCTACAGGTGGAGAAATAGTCGAAGTCAAAGGAATTCACGATGCCTATCGCACGGGACGAGGCATCATTAAGATGCGGGGTATAGCTCAAATCGAAAGAATAGCTACAGGGAAAAAACGCCGTCGCGAAAAAAAAGCTATTATTATTACTGAATTACCCTATCAGGTAAATAAAGCAGGGTGGATCGAAAAAGTTGCCGATTTAGTTAACCAAGGCAGAATAGAAGGCATTTCTGATATCCGCGATGAAAGCGATCGCAGTGGAATGCGGGTGGTAATCGAACTCAAAAAAGATGCCACCGCTCAAAAAGTTTTGCATCAGCTATATCGTCAGACCGCCCTACAAAGCAATTTTGGGACGATTTTGCTGGCATTGGTGGATAATAAGCCAGTTCAGCTACCCTTGCGCGGTATTCTCGAAGAATTTCTCAAATTTCGCGAAGTCACCCTCAGAAGGCAATATAGCCACGAACTAGAACAAGCCAATCAAAGATTGCATTTGGTAGAAGGTTTATTGTTGGCTTTAAACAAAATTGATGCAGTCATCGAGATTTTGCGTCATGCTCCTGATGGTACTACAGCAAAAATACGCCTTCAAGAAGAATTAGACCTATCTCCAAATCAAGGAGATTCGATTTTGGCAATGCCCATGCGTCGTCTGACTGGTTTAGAAAAACAAAAACTAGAAACTGAATTAGCAGATCTGCAAGAGCGTATTGCCGAGTTAAATAAGGTGTTGGAAGACCGTCATGAATTGATGAAGTCTCTCAAAAAAGAACTACGTTCCCTCAAGCGTAAATTTGGCGATGAACGTCGCACCCGTATTGCCAATGTAACAATAGATGAGTCGAGCAAGCAGCAAGTAACTGAGAAAAAATCTACCAGTCAGAAAAAAGCAGCTAAAAAAGACCCTGCACTGACTGTATCTCCGACTTTAACTTTTGAACGTTCCCCTCAAGCAACTCTTCAAGTAACAGATTCTGGATGCGTCTATTGGCAAAATCCCGATCGCCATAGCGAAACTAATGCACCCAAAAAAGGTGAGGACTTCATACTGCATCAAGAAAAAATTGGCGATCGCGATAAACTAATTGTCGTCACCGACAGTGGCAAAGCCTATCCCGTGGCGATCGAGGAAATTCCTTCTAGTTTGGAAAGTATGGAATTACCAGCCGTAGAATTACTCTCAGCAGCAGCCCAGAGGGATGCCAACACTACCGTCGCTCATTTCTTCCTCCCCGAAAATCATCAGGATTTAGATTTAGTTTTACTTACAGAAAAAGGAATCGTCAAACGTCTAGAATCTACAGAATTAGATGCTTTGGGCAATCGCGGACTCGTGTTAGTCAAACTCAAAGATCAAGACATCCTCAAATATTTCTCTTTTGCTGCTGAAGGTCAAGAAATAGTTATTGCGACTACAGGGGGACGTATTTTACGCTTGCCAATTAATGACGCTCAAATTCCAATCATGGGCAGAAACGCCCAAGGAAATCGAGTTATGCGCTTGAGATTAAAAGAAAGTTTGGTAGGCTGTAGTGTTGTTAGCCCTAAAGATTCTCTGGCGGTAATAACGCAACAAGGATTGGGTAAACGAATTCCCGTTAAATCCCTGAGACTGGGCAATCGTGGGGATATTGGCACTCAAGCAATTCAATTTACCAATAAAGAAGATCTGCTAGCGGGAATTATTGCCACAACAGATCGGGAAAACATTATTTTGACCACCAGCATCGATCGCAGATTAATATTACCCGTAAGTAGTCTCAAGCTAGCTGATAAAAACAGCACGGGAGAAGCAATTGGCAAACTTAAACCCAATGAAACTATTACAGGCATTTATTCCTTTGATGAGTAAAATAGCTTAAGGATAGTTGAGAAGCTATTTAACTTAATCGGAAAAGAAAATTCGGCTTGATTTATCTTTTATCCCAGTCGGGTAAACTTAGCTCGACTTGTTCGGATTCTAATTGTTGAAACTTTTGTTCTCGCTCGAATTCTTGACTGCTACAAATAGTTTCTAAATCGACTATTCTGGTTTCTATTGCCAACAATCGAGCTTGAGATTCAGCAATCGTCTTTAAATCCGATCTTCTCGTACTTCTCCATACTGCTACAGTGCTTCCACTAGCTCCGAGAATTACAGCTAGAGGTAAAATAATTCCACTTTGAGTAATTGTCGTCAGCGGAACACAGATTCCCAACATTGCCGTACCCAATCCCCAAATAATGGCAGTAGTACGAACCTGGTAGGCTATTTTTTGCTCGTTATGTTTCATTCTTCTAAAAATACACAATTAATTTTGTCTGGGTGCTTAATATTTAGCTTTGGTGTAATTTGTCATAGTATAAAAATTAGTCAGAATGCAGAACATTACCCAGGTGGGTAGTTTTTAAACCGTTAAATGTCTAATTCTCTTGACAATTTATTTCAGACCTTAGCTGCTGCTAAAAATCAAGACGAAGTAAAATTTCGTTTGCTGGATAAGAGCGTTGGCGAATATTTCGGAGCGCGAGATTGGGGAATTCATCTTTACGATCGCACCTATCGCCTCACTTCGGTTGATATCGGCGGGATTAAAAATGTAGATAAGTTCGTGGAACGTTTTCAGCAAATAAGATCGGATGAAGACCCTTTACTCAACTATGTATTGAAACATCACGCTCCAGCACACGAAGAAATGGTGCTACCCCAAGGAAGCTGGAAGCAAACTAAGATTTATCAGAACTTTTGCGCTTACTACAACCACGAACATATTGCGATCGCACCGGTCGTCGGTGAAGGTCGTCTCGTCGGTGCGATTTACTTTGCTCGCGTAGAAAACATTCTTCCATTTAACAATCAAGATCTTGCTAGTTTGAGTGCCGTCTCTGCTCATCTTTCGGCAACTCTAGCCAAATTGCGCACCCAGCCAACAAGTTCCAATTCACCTCTAGCTAACTGTTTGACAACTCGCGAACTAGAAATAGCTGAATTGGTGGCTCAGGGGTTGACCAACCCTGAAATTGGAATTCAACTTTGGATTAGCAGAAATACCGTCAAACAAACTCTCAAAAATATATTTCGTAAGCTTGATGTCTCTACTCGCGCTCAAATGGTTGCCAAGCTCAAAGGTATTTGTTAGAAATAGCGATCGCTTATTTATTTTTAATTTCTAATTCTTAGTTTTTTAGTGCGATCGTCATAAAGTATTATTCAATAACCAGCAATTTCACTTTAAACGCGATCGCTCTATTCATTTAAAATCTTTTTCTGTGCTTGATTGTAAATTTTGATGAGCAAAATAGTTATTTGTAGCATTATTTCTGATCTTTAGATTTGCCCACCCTACAAGGCTGAAACTTGTCCCACAATAAATGCGCTCGAGCGTCTAGCGGTGCCCCCATTCGGGGATAAACGACCCAGGGGATGTTTAATCCTCAAAGAAACGCTCACCACAACTGACCCATCCCGATTGCTCTATCTTATTTTTGCATTTTTTGTGCAATCAAACTTTCAATAATTTGTTTTTCTTCTTCTGGAGTAGCGTTAGTAGGAGTTTTATTCCATTCTACTTTTTGACTAAATACATCGTAAGCTTTTTCCCATTCTAGACTGTGATTTCGGTGTTCAAACATATATTGTCTTAGTTCCTTTACAGTCATTTCTTCGAGGGGTTTAGACATAAACAAAATTTCCTTCTTTATTAATTTCTATTCCTATTTCTCCGTTATACCCCACTTCGATAAAGATAATTTCTTTACTAGAATAATAGCGAAACCGCGTCCAGATAGAAAACTGGAGTTTTCAAATAATTCCTTTTCCCTTTACCCCTTTCCCTTTTACCTAAAAACGAGAAAATCAAAAACTATGGGTTTCAAAGTAGACGCGGTTGAAATGTTGTTATTGGTAACAATGCTTCAGTGAGATATTGACAAAGAATTGCTGCTTTAAGAGCTTGTGCTGCGGTTGGCATTTAGTTCATTCTTATTTTGTCCACAATGACTTTAGCAGATATTATATTTGGCGATCGCCTGAACCAAAATGATTTTTCGATCTACTGAGTTTTTCCTTATGCTTGGTTTCCTGTTTTCACCTTCGAGGGTAAATATTTCGGTGTTGTTGGTTCGCAGATCCAAAAATATGCGTCACCTATAGTCTATATCTATCATGATGAAGATGTGACCCACACAAGCCTTACTTCTATGATGCAAGAGATTGCAGAATGCTATGAAACTGGTATTTACTATTTAGGTCTTACTAAATACCAATTAATAACGCTACGATAATTTTGAACATAGGCATAGAATTCATTGGTGACAACTTAAGGTTATGGAGAATTTGTCAAGCTCATGTTATAAATCGTTGCCAATCACTGGATTGCTTAGTTTATCTAGGTTTTGAGATTTATTGGCTCTAGAGCGATCGCTTTCTCTCAAAAGCGATCGCCGACTGAAATAAACCGAAACTTGAATAGTTGCCTTCTGATGTATATGGGAGCTTTCGCGACCAACATCAATAACAGCAAGAGATAGAAGAGTTTGTTAAAAATTACAAAAAACACTTGACAAATAAAACCTACTCTTAACTTGTCACCAATG
>JASJEI010000296.1 GCA_030064795.1 Pleurocapsa sp. MO_226.B13
CGAACTAGATAATCGCGGTAACATCGATCGCATTTTAGAATTGAGAAAGGAAAAAGCCCAGATCCTCGGTTTTGCTAACTTTGCCGAATTGAGTTTGGCGCGGAAAATGGCCCCCGATGTTGAAGCGGTACAAAAGCTACAGGAAGAATTGCGAGTTGCCAGTTATGATGCAGCAGTTCAAGAATTTGAAGAGTTAAAAGCCTTTGCAGGACAAGAAGATCTCAAACATTGGGACACCAGCTATTGGGCAGAAAAGCAACGCGAGGCTAAATTTGACTTTAAAGAGGAAGAATTACGCCCTTACTTCTCTTTACCTAGAGTTTTAGACGGATTATTTGGTCTAGCTAACCGTGTTTTTGGGGTGACGATTACCGCAGCCGATGGCAAAGCACCAGTATGGCACGAAGATGTGAGATACTTCCAAATTGCCGATGAAAACGGAGAGGCGATCGCCTATTTTTATTTAGATCCCTATTCTCGTCCTGCCGAAAAACGCGGTGGTGCTTGGATGAATGACTGTATTGGTAGAGCTAAAATCATTGTCGAAGGTAAAGCCCAAACTCGCCTTCCGATCGCCTATCTAACCTGTAACCAAACTCCCCCAGTAGACGATAAACCCAGCTTGATGACCTTTGGGGAAGTAACTACACTCTTCCACGAATTCGGTCACGGTTTACAGCATATGCTGACGACTATCGACTATGTTGGGGCATCAGGTATTAACAATGTGGAATGGGATGCGGTAGAATTACCAAGTCAGTTTATGGAAAACTGGTGTTACGATCGCCCCACCCTCTTCGGTATGGCAAAACACTATCAAACTGGCGAAACATTACCCGAAGAATACTATCAAAAGCTGGTTGCTGCCAAAAACTATATGAGTGGTTCGGCGATGCTACGTCAGCTACACTTTGGGATGTTGGATATGGAACTCCATTCTAATTATCAACCAGACAGCGAAGAAACTCCTAACGATGTCCGCGATCGCTTGGCAAAAACCACTAGCGTTTTGCAACCCCTTCCCGAAGATAATTTCCTCTGTGCTTTTGGACATATCTTTGCCGGGGGATATGCAGCAGGATATTACAGTTATAAATGGGCAGAAGTTTTAAGTGCAGATGCGTTTGCAGCTTTTGAAGAGGCTGGCTTAGGAGACGAGGAAGCAGTTAAATCTGTGGGTAAACGCTTTAAAGAGACAGTGCTTGCCCTTGGTGGTAGTTTACATCCAATGGAAGTATTCCAGTTATTCCGTGGCAGAGAACCTCAAACCGAACCACTATTAAGACATAGTGGTTTATTAGCAACTGCTTGAGTAGTTATCTCAAAAAGCTAATAAAAAAAACGAGCAGTGTTGACCCAAGCAATTAGTTATCTTCCCCTAAGTCATGCCCCGTATAGACTGGGAAAACAATTATTTTGCCCTGACACTGCTCATTTACAATTACGAATTATGAATTATTAATTCTTATTTGCTGCCTCTGGTTGCCTTCAATTTGAACTTAATCCCCTCCAATGGCTAAAATCTGGCATAAACATCCTTTCCGACTGCTTCTATACCTAGAATGGGTACTGTTCGGAATTGCTTTGCTTGCAGCCTTGGGTGGTTTGATTCCCCATCCTCGTCCTTACTGGATTGCTCATCCAGTTTGGGCTAGTTTATTGGGAATTGTCTGTATTGCTATATTGGGCGTAATGGGTTTGAGACTACCCTCCAACTCCAGATTAATTCAGCAAGTTTATCTTGTCAGCGGATTTATTCTCAGTTGGAGTGCAACTTTACTCGTCAGAAACGGAGAAAGAATTTTTCCGATTTTACTTTTGGTAGTAGCAATTCGCGCCTGTTTATTGTTTGCTTGGCATGGCAGAATTTTGGTCGCTATTTTGGCTTATATTTCTTATCTAAGCGTACAAATTATGTCTTGGATGAGAATTAGTTTTTGGGGTTTGTCCCTGGGTAGACCATTACCTCGCGTTCTCAGACGTTTACCACCAGATGAATTACGTCGAGTTGTGTTTGGTTTGGCTTTTAATTCTGGATTGCTGTTTGCTTTTGTCTTAGTGTTTGTTCTGTTATTGGTTGGTGCGGTATTAGCCGAACATGAAAGTAGAACCAAGTTATTTCAAGCTAATCGTCGTCTGCGAGAATACGCCCTGAAAATTGAAAATCAAGCCACTCTCCAAGAAAGAAATCGCATCGCCAGAGAAATACACGATTCTGTCGGACATTATTTAACCGCTCAAAGTATTCAGTTGGAAAATACCTCGGTGTTTTTAACCCAAGATCCAACCAAAGCTGCTAATCATCTTGCCAAAGCCAGACAGTTAGGCAAAGACGCACTCTTCAATATTCGCGCTTCGGTAGCCACCCTGAGAAACAACCCGATCCAAAATCAACCCCTCAAGACAACCATCGAAAAATTAATCCAAGAGTTTCAGTCTAATACTAAAATTGCGATCGCTCCTAAAATCGATCTCACCTCTAAGTTACCCGTCGAAATCAACACTGCTATCTACCGCATCGTTCAAGAAGCACTGACTAACATTACCAAACATAGTCAAGCAACTAAAGTTGACCTGTATTTACAAGAAACAACAGACCAAATTCTGCTTTCAATCCGCGATAATGGTTGTGGTTTTAACCAGAATGACAATACTACTGGTTTTGGTTTGCAAGGCATGGAAGAGCGTACCAAAGCTTTACAAGGAGATTTTGCGATCGCTACTAAACTAGGTCAAGGATCTCAGATCGAAATTACAATTCCTTTATCTGTTGTTGATGCTTGAATTACTAATTTTAACTATGATTCGCGTTTTATTGGTAGACGATCAAAGTATTGTTCGCGAAGGGTTATCCAGCCTCTTGCAAACTCAAAGCGATCTGGAAATTGTCGGGGAAGCAGAAAACGGTAAACTAGCAGTAGAGCGATCGCTTTCTCTCCAACCCGATGTAGTCTTGATGGATATCCGAATGCCAATTATGGACGGCGTAGCTGCAACTCGGATACTGCAAGAACAAGCACCAGAAATTAAAATCTTGGTTTTAACTACTTTTGATGATGATGAGTATGTTACCCAAGCCATAGCTGCTGGCGCGCAAGGATACTTACTCAAAGATACCCCCTCAGCAGAATTAGCCCAGGCAATTCGATTGGTTAATAAAGGCTATAGTCAGATGGGGCCTGGTATCTTAGCTAAAATAATGCATCAACCTCAGACTCCCACACCTGAAACCCTCCCCCCAGAATTAGCTCAACTAACCTCTAGAGAAACAGAAGTACTAAAATTAATTGCTACGGGTCATAGTAATAAAGAAATTGCTGCCCAACTATACATTAGCGAGCGTACGGTCAAAAACCACGTCAATAGTATCTTACGCTCTTTAGATCTGCGCGATCGCACCCAGGCCGCTATTTTTGCTCTTAAGTATTTCAGTTAGATTACGCTGTTAATATCTTCTATCTCTTTCTAAATCTCTAATCACCTTCTCGTGATACCAACGATAACTTTTACCAGGATTATTCTTACAACAATTCTCTATAAAAATGCACTCTTTTAAAATTTAACCTCTTTGCACCCAATGCGACGGGCGTAAACGTCTTTGCGCGGACAATTTAAACTTTTGAGGAGACCTCAAAAGCCATGTCCTTGCCTTTGCGTGAGATCTAAACTCAAAATATTAAGTGCAACCTTAAAGAGAAATGATATTACGAGCATTTCTTAGTAATCTTAGTAAAGCTCTTAGAAGCGATCGCCCAGGTGAGAGGGGAAAAAATTAAATAATGTAGTCTGGGTAATGCCCACGTTACTAAGGGCAATACCACTAGTCTGGACGTGCTAGTAGTATGGTAGCAAATCTTTAGAAATATTGATATTTGAGTCTTAATCTCGAAAAAATTAATTCTTCTTTACTAAAAAATTCTCGGTTCTCAAATTTTCAGCCTAATTAACCCCAGACTGGCTAATTTAGGGAAAACTCAAGGAAGCTAGGGGTAAAGTTTTGTTCTTATTTTCAACTATACCCAGTCTAGTTAAAAACTCTCAAAGTTTTGATATCAAAACGTTTTATGACTTTGCACCCCGACTTTTTTGATGCTGAACAGATAGGAAAATAATTAAATCTTAGATCGACCCTAGGTATTATTTGTCTTTTGTTTATATTTAATATAAATAAAAACACAAACTAATATAAAACAGCTTATACAATTTTCAGATATCTCTAGAGTCGATAGAAAACTTCTAATTCTTTCAAACACGTTAAAACTTTAAATAACATTCGTTTCAAGATATAAAGTAGCTTTGTTTTTGGGGTTAGTTAGCCGATAATGCAGACATAGACGAAAAAAAATACGTCATCATTCTTATCAGATAAATTCTTAAATTTAACAGCAGGGGAAAACAACGTGGGACAAATAAGATTAGCAGTTTACGGTAAAGGCGGAATCGGTAAATCTACAACTAGCTGTAACATTTCCGCAGCCTTAGCCAAAAGAGGCAAAAAAGTATTGCAAATTGGCTGCGATCCCAAACACGACAGTACCTTCACCCTCACGGGGTTTCTCATTCCAACAATCATCGATACGCTACAAGAAAAAGACTTCCACTACGAAGATATTTGGCCCGAAGATGTCATCTATGAAGGCTATGGTGGCGTACATTGTGTAGAGGCGGGTGGCCCTCCTGCGGGTGCTGGTTGCGGTGGCTATGTGGTAGGAGAAACCGTCAAGCTACTCAAAGAATTAAATGCTTTTGATGAATACGATGTCATCTTATTTGATGTTTTGGGCGATGTCGTCTGTGGTGGTTTTGCTGCACCTCTCAACTATGCGGACTACTGTATGATTGTCACCGACAATGGTTTTGATGCTTTGTTTGCAGCCAACCGTATTGCAGCCTCCGTGAGAGAAAAAGCTCGTACCCATTCTCTACGCCTAGCGGGTTTAATTGGCAATAGAACTTCCAAACGGGACTTAATTGATAAATACATCGAACACGTACCGATGCCCGTTTTAGAGATCCTACCGCTAATCGAAGACATCAGAGTATCCCGTGTTAAAGGTAAAACTCTCTTTGAAATGGCAGACAGCGATCCTTCCCTAGCTTTTGTCTGTGACTACTATCTCAATATTGCCGATCAGATTTTAGCTGCACCAGAAGGAGTTGTACCTAACGAAGCTCAAGACAGAGACTTATTCTCCTTACTCTCTGACTACTATCTCAATCCCCCCGCAGGTAAGCAAGAAGACGAATTGGATTTAATGATGGTTTAGTTCAGTAGGGGCGATTCGCGCGAAGCGTCTATCACGGATACCGCGATGCGCAGCGAGTCATGCGCGGGCTTCGCATAAAGCGAGTCCTTTAGGGAATCGCCCTTACAAGAGTTAACAGTTGCGATCGCGAATTGAAAAAGTAGAGACGAAATATATTGCGTCTTCGTACATTAGGAGAGGAAATAAGAATATGACCGTTGCTCAACAACCCAGTGCGTTAAATTTTGAGTGTGAAACTGGGAATTATCATACCTTTTGCCCGATTAGCTGTGTAGCTTGGCTATATCAAAAGATCGAAGATAGTTTCTTTTTAGTAATTGGCACAAAAACCTGTGGTTACTTCCTGCAAAATGCCATGGGTGTAATGATTTTCGCCGAACCCCGCTACGCGATGGCGGAATTAGAAGAAGGGGATATCTCGGCTAAGTTAAATGACTATGAAGAATTAAAAAGATTGTGTTTGCAGATTAAACGCGATCGCAATCCTTCGGTTATCGTCTGGATTGGTACTTGTACCACCGAGATTATTAAAATGGACTTGGAAGGTTTGGCACCAAAGCTAGAAGCAGAAATCGGTATTCCCATCGTTACCGCCCGCGCCAATGGCTTAGACTATGCCTTTACTCAAGGGGAAGATACGGTACTAGCTGCAATGGCACATAAGTGTCCGACAGAAGCACCCAAAGCTGAAGCAGAAAAAGAAGAACGCAATGCCATTTCTAAGTTGATGAACTTCGGACGCAAAAAAGAAGAAGTCCAACAGGAAGAGTCGGCATATAAAGACCATCCTCCTTTAGTATTATTTGGTTCGTTACCCGATCCTGTAGTTACTAACCTCACCCTAGAACTCAAAAAACAAGGAGTCAAAGTATCGGGTTGGCTTCCCTCCAAACGCTTTACCGAATTACCCGCGATCGAACAGGGCTACTATGTAGCAGGGGTTAATCCTTTCTTATCCCGCACTGCAACTACCCTGATGCGTCGGCGCAAAACCAAACTGATCGGCGCACCCTTCCCTATTGGCCCTGATGGTACGAGGGCGTGGATCGAAAAGATTTGTTCTGTATTTGGTATTGAACCACAAGGACTGGCAGAAAGAGAAGCTAAGATCTGGGAAAGCCTAGAAGACTACATTAAATTGATTCGCGGTAAGTCAGTCTTCTTTATGGGCGATAATCTCTTGGAAGTTTCCCTCGCTCGTTTTCTGATCCGTTGCGGTATGACTTGTCCTGAAATTGGTATTCCCTACATGGATAAGCGTTATCAAAAAGCGGAACTAGACTTGTTGGAAAAAACCTGTAACGAAATGGGTGTTCCCCTACCTAAAATTGTGGAAAAACCCGACAACTATAACCAAATTCAACGCATCTACGAACTAAAACCAGACTTGGTAATCACTGGTATGGCACACGCCAATCCTTTAGAAGCTAGAGGAATTAATACTAAATGGTCGGTTGAATTTACCTTTGCCCAAATTCACGGCTTTACTAATGCGCGGGATATTTTAGAGTTAGCAACTCGCCCCATGCGTCGGAATAATAACCTCAAAGAGTTAGGTTGGGAGAAATTAGTTAAGGAAGAAGCAAAAGTTTAATTACTTACAATTTAATTGTAATTGAATGGCGATCGCTTTTGAAGATTAAGGCGATCGTTTTTCTCGATCGAGATCGGCTTGAAATAATTAGTATCAAATACGAATATGCAAGCAGAATAAAATCAACTAAATATAAAAAATATTAAGCTTATCTTGTCAAAATAAACAGTTAAATAAGCTCTACTAAAGAGTGTCTAAAATTTAGTTTTTTTGGCTTTACTAATGCACGAAATATTTTATACCATTTCTCTTTGAAGTTGCACTTTATATTTTGAGTTTAGATCTCACGCAAAGACACAAAGACACGAAGAAGTTAAATCTGAAAAGAGTGCATTGTTATAGGGAGTTGGTATTTTCGATCTTTCGATCTTTTACTTCTCTTCGGGGTGGTTCGATACCTAAAATAAAAGCGAAATCAGAAATTATATTAATTGTTTCTCTAAGTAAAGTTTCTGTTGGACGAACCTTTTTACTTTTAACTGGACTATTATTTAAATGTGGATTTTATTTTCTTATCTGCTGCTTTTCTCTTCGATCTAGTTGAGATGAATTAACTGGTTCGTAAAAAATATTGAATAACTTATGTCTTAGCTGTTTTAATTGATAAATTCGATGATGAGACTTTCCTTGCCAACGTTTATGAAGATTTTTAGCTTTTCCTATGTACCAAATTACTTTATTCTCATCGACTACATAGTATATTCCTGAATATTCTGGTAATAATTCTTTGGTTTCTAAACTTGTACTGGAAAAATTTAAAATTTCCGAATCTGCGAGCAACTTATCCTACTCCTATAAACTTTAATTTGCTTAGTTTATTTTTTCATATTTTATCCAATAAAATAAGCTAGAATATTAAGCTGTTTATTTAATAGTCGTATCATCTACAAAACTATTTTTAAAGTTCCCGCCGATACCTGACTGCCTGACACAAGTACCTCAAAGCTTTGCCCTGTATAGATTTTGTTTTTTTACTTAAAGGTTATTTTCGGATAATGCGATCGCTTGAAAACATCGATATACCGTACTTGAAAAATCTAATTTTTACGAAAATACAGGGATTGACATAGATGTGTCAGGCAGTCAGCGCCGATACTATAGTAGTTTCTAACTTTTCCTACTAAAGATCCACAATTGAAGTTTCAGTAAACAAGCTCAGAGACTCGTGGCTAAGTTTTAGCTACAGAGCTAGCAAAAGCCCCCCAAAATCGTTCTTAGAGTAGTTTACCTGCCCATGTCGTGCAGAGAATTAATTACACTGGCGCATCTTTCGGTTACAGCTTGTAAATCGGCTTTTTGACTAGAAGCAGGAGGTGCGATCGCCTTACCGATACGAACCGTCAGAGGGACTGGTTGGGGAAAAGAAGAACCCTTGACGAGTATTTTTTCGGTTCCCCAAAGACTAATCGGTAAAAGAGGTACTTGGGATTTGGCAGCAATCCAGGCTGCACCGAGTTTAGGTGCGGTAATTCTAGCATCAGCAGAACGAGTACCCTGTAAAAAAACCGCAGCCACCCACCCTGATTCAATCGCTTGCATCGCAGCACGCAACGCAGCGCGATCGCCTTGACTGCGTTTGACGGGATATGCTCCATAAAGTTGAATTGCCTGTTTAAATACAGGAACTCGAAACAACTCCTCTTTTGCCATAAAAGCTACGGGACGACGAACGCAGTTAGACAAAATTGGCGGATCGAAATAACTAGCATGATTGCTGACAGCAATTACCCCCCCCGATTGGGGTACATTTTCTGCCCCATAAATTTTGACTCGAAAATAAGTATGTAACAGAGGGCTAACAACCGACCATTTCAACAGATAATACAATGTCAAACTTACCAGTGGCTCTCGTTTTTTTTCCACCAACCTATCTCGATTAAAACTCCTTAATTACTATATCTTTAAGTGGTTTATTCTCGCTCTCGATCGGGAGTAGCTTCAGATTTTTTAATTTCTTGGATTAATCTTTCCATTTCATCGCCAATTTGGTCTTTGTATTCTGCTGGTGCAGCAATGTAGGCTTTTTCTAGGATTGGTTGGGCCTCGCTCAACTGACCTTGTTTTTCTAATACTAAACCTTTAGCTAAAATTGGACGAAAATCAGACTCATTAGCTTGAGCTAGCTCATCGTAGACAGCGATCGCCTCTCCATAACGTTCTTGCTCTGTGTATATTTCTCCTAAGAGAAATTCTACTGAGTCTCGGTCGATTGAGTTGGCATTGGGGCTATCTTTATCTGCTTGTTTAATCGTTTTTTTCAACAGAGCGATCGCTCTTTCGGGTAAGTCTTGACTCAAATACAAATTACTTACACCTGTCAGAGCATAAATGTCTCCTGGATCGGATGCTAGAACTCGATTGTAGGCTGCTGCTGCTCCCTCATAATCCTGGAGCTGTTGTTTGGCTTGAGCCAGTAAAATTGTGTATTCTGTTTGCTCTGGGTTAAGTTTTGCTAATTTTTCCAAAGGCGCGATCGCACCTGCCAGATCCTTTTGCTTTAGTCTAATTTGAAGTAAACCCGTTAAGGCGGTATTGTTGTTTGGCTCTCGTTCTAGAACCTTTTGATAACCAGAAGCCTCTGCCTCTAGCCTAGCTAATTCTTGCTGAGACAATGTAACTACTTCACTGTCTGAATTCTTAGCCAACTGAGTTCCTTCGACCACACTTCCGACCAAAGGTAGGGCAGAAACAGTAATCAAAGAAAACAACATTATCCCCAAAACAACATAAACCCAGCTACTATACTTTTTTTTCATACTCTTACTAACTCTTTTATTGCGACTAGGCGACTATACTTAATTTGTCCCTCGCGATCGTCTTGACGACTCTAGTATCGTCTATTCTAGACCCATCAACCAGTTACTTATGATTTAATCTAAGCTTCTATAAACTGCGGGTTATTTTAATTTCCATGAGAGTATAAAATATGATCTCTTAGGTAATTAATCTCTCTTACATCTAATAATATTGCTGCGATATTTGTCGCTCTATGAACTTGGCTAACAATAATCATCTTAATAAACCCAAAAAACCTGTTACTGCTGCCAATCAATCGGTCGAGTCTACTATGTCTAATCAATCTTCTGATTCTATTTCTCCTAATACTCAAACCCAGTCTACACCAGAAAGAAAACAACCGATTCCCCCACCGTCTCATCCCAGACAATATCGCGCTATTGGTTTGATTCAAGCTAAGTATCAACAAAGTGCCGAGCAAATGACTCAAGGTACTTTGATTACTACCGATGGAGCAAAAATTGAGGCAGTTTTACTCGGTCGTATTATTAGTTTAATTAAAAATCATCTCGATCTAGAACGAGAACATCTTTGGGTGGTGTATCCCAGAACTAAAGCCAAAGACGATCGCCTTCACGTTCAGATTGTCGGAGTTTGGGAACCAGAAACCTTGAACAAAGACGAAGAACTCGATCGAACTGCTGATGTCCAAGCCGAACATGGTTATTTTTCCATCCGAGGCGAAGTAATTTTTTATTCTCTAGAAGAAAAAACTATAATTATCAAAATTAAACAGTTTCCTCGCAAAGAGGGAGAAAAACCCAAGTTCTTTAAACTCAAGCTCAAAGGAGTTTTAGGAGAAAAACCCCTCAAGCGTTTTTGGGATGTTAAGGTCCGTCTGGAAGGGGAAGACCTAATTATTGAAGAAGGTACGGATTTAGGCTTCGCTCAAAAACGCAAACCAAAATATAAAAAAGACCCGAAAAAAATCAAACTCAAGTCTTCGCGTCCTAAGCGTCCCACCAAAACTGGTGCAACTGCAAGACCGATCTTACCAAAAAAGAAAAAGAAAACCGATTGAAAGCAAGGGAATTTGGGCAAAGACAATTGGGCATTACACAATTAAGTCTTTTGCCCCCCTATTTTGCGAGCTGTTAACCGAGAGGTCTTTAATGTATCGAAAGTGAAGATTAAGGTGTCAATGCCCACCAAAGATCGCATTGCGCTCTGATGATAGATAGATTTGGTGGATAACAAGCTATTTAGCGAAATGATAAGGAGATAGAGTCATGGGCGGCTTCGCATATCGGCCGGGGACGTAAACGGGGCGTTGTCTTCACCTGAACTGAATTCAGGTGACAGCCCCAAAAGAATGCGCCCCTGCACGAATTACTAACTAATATATTCCTGCAATGCTTTAACCTCTAAAGGTTCGGACTGCAATGAGCGAATGGCGGCCACGGTGGCTTTTGCTCCTGCAATAGTGGTAATGATTGGTAGTTTGTAATCTAGTGCCATTCTTCTAATTAGTTGAGCATCGGTTTGAGATTCTTCTCCCGTAGGAGTATTGATAATCAGTTGTATTTGATTATTTTTGATTGAATCTATGACGTGAGGGCGACCTTCGTGGAGCTTGAGGATTAAATCTACATCTTTAATCCCGTTAGCTTGCAATGCTTTCTGTGTTCCAGCAGTGGCGACAATTTTGAAGCCGAGATCGATAAAATCTTGAACTACGGGAACGATCGCCTGTTTATCTCGTTCGTTCATGGAAACAAATACTGTCCCCGACAGGGCCAAATCTACTCCCGCCCCAATTTCGGCTTTAGCAAAGGCTTTACCAAAGTCACTATCTATTCCCATTACTTCTCCAGTGGAACGCATCTCAGGCCCTAAGAGAGTGTCGGTGCTGGGAAATTTATTAAAGGGTAATACCGCTTCTTTAACTGCGATATGTTTGGGGATGATTTCTCTTTCTACTCCCAAGGAGGATAGACTTTCTCCCGACATCACTAAAGAGGCGATTTTTGCCAGGGGAACGCCAGTAGCTTTAGAGACATAGGGGACAGTACGAGAAGCGCGGGGGTTGGCTTCGATGATATAAACTTGTTCTTCTTGAACCGCATACTGAATATTCATTAGTCCTACTACTTTTAAAGCTGTGGCTAGTTTCTGTGTCCAGTCCCGAATAGTGGCGATCGCACTTTCTGGTAGAGAGTTATAAGGAATGGAACAGGCGGAATCTCCTGAATGTATACCCGCTTGCTCGATATGTTCCATAATGCCACCGATAACTACCTTACCATCGCGATCGCAGAGAGCATCGACATCGACTTCAATTGCATCTTCTAAAAATTTATCAATTAAAATTGGATGGTCTGGTTCTACTTCTACCGCATAGGTCATGTAGTGTTGGAGATCGGCATCAGAATAAACGATTTCCATCGCTCTACCCCCCAAAACATAGGAAGGTCTTACCACTACAGGATAGGAAATACGGTTGGCAATTTTTAGGGATTCTTGGTAACTACGAGCAATTCCATTAGGAGGTTGTTCGATCTCTAATTCTCGCAAGATTTGTTCAAATCTTTCCCGATCTTCGGCAGCATCAATTGAATCTGGCGATGTCCCCCAAATCTTTACGAGTTCGGAGTTCGGAGTTTTAAGTTCGGAGTTGGCTAAATATTCCTGTAAAGGTACAGCTAACTTGAGGGGAGTCTGTCCGCCAAACTGAACGATGATACCTGCGGGTTGTTCGGCTTCGATGATATTGAGAACATCTTCTTTAGTTAAGGGTTCAAAGTAGAGGCGATCGCTGGTATCGTAATCGGTAGAAACGGTTTCGGGATTGGAATTTACCATGATCGTTTCGTAGCCCGCTGCGGAAAGGGCATAGGCTGCATGGCAACAGCAGTAGTCAAATTCAATTCCCTGTCCGATGCGGTTTGGTCCTCCTCCCAGAATCATGACCTTGGATTTATCGGAAGGGGTAATCTCTGATTCTCCTGCTTCATAGGTAGAGTAATAGTAGGGCGTAAAGGCTTCAAATTCCGCAGCACAGGTATCTACTAACTTGTAAACTGGTAAAATCCCTAGTTCTTTACGGTAGGCGCGAACCTTATCTTCACTAGTTTTAGTTGCGTAGGCAATTTGGCGATCGCTAAATCCCTGTTGTTTGATATAGCGCATCTGTCGAGCGGAGATTTTTGGTAACTTAGTACCGAACAGAAATTTCTCCGTCACGATCAATTCTTGCATCTTATCCAAGAACCACATATCGATAGCGGTAAGTTCGTGAATTTCTTCGGGAGTCATCCCTAACCGCAAACCTTGATAGATGCTAAAGATTCTCTTGGGGTTGGGAGTACGCAGACTAGAACGAATCTGGGGAATTGAAGGTAAAGTTTCAGTGCGATCGCAACCAAAGCCGTAGCGACCTGTTTCTAAAGATCTCAGGGCTTTTTGAAAAGATTCATTAAAGGTTCGACCAATTGCCATTGCCTCGCCTACAGACTTCATTTGGGTGGTGAGAATTGGTTTTGTCCCAGGAAACTTCTCAAAGGCAAAACGGGGAATTTTGGTAACTACATAGTCGATAGTTGGTTCAAAGGATGCGGGTGTTTTTTTGGTAATATCATTGGATATCTCATCTAGGGTATAGCCTACTGCTAACTTAGCAGCGAATTTGGCAATGGGAAAACCCGTGGCTTTAGAAGCCAACGCCGAAGATCGAGATACACGAGGATTCATCTCGATGACAATTACCTCACCATCGATCGGATTAACCGCAAACTGAATATTAGACCCCCCTGTCTCTACGCCAATTTCGCGAATGATCGCCAAAGAATAGTCCCGCAAACGCTGATATTCTTTATCAGTCAGGGTTTGGGCTGGAGCAACGGTAATCGAATCCCCCGTATGTATACCCATCGGATCAATATTTTCAATCGAACAGATAATCACTACGTTATCTGCTAAATCCCGCATGACTTCTAGTTCGTATTCCTTCCAACCTAAAAGAGACTTATCTACCAGAATCTGACCTACAGGAGAAGCATCAATACCCATTACGGACATCTGTTCGTATTCTTCCTGGTTATAAGCAATACCTCCTCCCGTACCTCCTAAAGTAAATGCAGGACGGATAATCAAAGGATAGCTACCTATCTCTATGGCGATTTCTTTTGCTTCTGCTAAGTTATTGGCAATACCCGAAGGACACATCGGTATACCAATTTTTGCCATTGCTTCTTTAAACAGCAGCCGATCTTCTGCCTTTTCAATTGCGGGTAATTTTGCCCCGATTAGTTCTACGTTATATTTATCCAGTACTCCACTTTTTGCCAGCGATACGGCAACATTTAATGCCGTTTGTCCCCCCATTGTTGGCAACAAAGCATCTGGTTTTTCTTTGGCAATTACCTTTTCTACTATCTCAGGTGTCAACGGCTCGATATAGGTGCGGTTTGCCATTTCTGGGTCGGTCATAATCGAGGCAGGATTGGAGTTGACCAAAACCACCTCATACCCTTCTTCTCGCAATGCTTTACAGGCTTGTGTTCCAGAATAGTCAAATTCACAAGCTTGTCCGATGACTATCGGGCCCGAACCAAGAAGTAAAATTTTGTGGAGGTCGTTGCGACGGGGCATATTACTTTGTCTTTCGCCTAACTTATACTGCTAGCGTTTCATTGTATAGTTTCTTGCGCCCCATAACAGTATTCGCTTTATCTACATTTAATAATATTGGCTTTTATCTTCTTTGACTGCGTTGAAATTTTATCGAGTTGGTAAAAGGCGATCGCTTTGTAGTTAATTTGAAAATGAGTCATTAGCAGATCGTCCTTGAAAGCATGCAAAAAAAGCTTGGATGCCCGCTCTCTATCCGTAGGATGAGAGTCGGGAGGAAGTCACATAAAGCGATCGATAGTTTACAGGACTTGGGGATGTGGTCGCTCGATCGCGAAAACTGCTGTAAATTTCTTGTAGTCTCTTGTAGTCATCAGACACACCTAATTCAAGTCCATAATTGTGCGGAAAAGAAAAAAGGATGAAGTTAGAGATTACTCTAGCATCATCCTCAGAAGGTTATTTTAACCTTATCCAGATATCTTGAATTAAAAGATGGATAACCTGATTTATACAGGCAACTAGATCGACTTGCTGCCTAGTAACGGCTTTGGGTGGGTTTGTAAACGATAAAACTTACAGTTTGGCACTGTTTGATGTTGTCAAATCCAACTACACGAATGTAACAATCAGAATACTCAGAACGACATTCACGTACTTCGTTTAGTACCTCTTGAGAACTACGAGCATCGAATAAAGGTAACTTCCAAAGAGTCCAGTGGTGGAGATCGGGAGTAGGATCTTTCTCAAATTCTACGCCAGGAATATAACCTTGGTCGATCATGTAGTCAATTTGTTTAGCAATTTGCTGATCGGTCAAAGGAGGTAAATAAGAAAGGGTTTCGTAACGACGCTCTTTAGGTAAAGTTTTCATGGTTTATTGTTCCGTATAGTTTGTTTTAATCAGAATCTTCAGTTTCTCTCGAAGCCTCAGAAGTGTCTAAAGACGATCCTTTAGTTTCTTCCTCTGGCGATCGAGTAAGACGTTCCAAAAGACTGCGACGATGAGTCAGATTATCTTGCTTAATTCCAAAAGTAACCATTTCAGGTAAAAATTCTAGAATTTGCTCCGCTATGCTGTCGCGAACGGTCATTATCCGCAGAGCTAATTCTTTGCCTCTTGGTTCGGACATAATTTCTTCGAGATAGGCTTCTGCATCGCGCAGTTTTCCTCCCGAAGAATATTGCCGCAGCCAAATGGCTTCACCTGGATTGGTTTCTGCTAGCTGTTCGATTACTAGCATTACCGCTTTATAGGTCAGATAATTTTGGATGACTCTTGCCGTATCTTTGGCAATATCTTTAGGTTGCATTTAGTTCAGGACAGTTATTCTGGGATATTAAACTTGGTCTATAATTGTTCCTCATTTGTAATCCCAGATTTAACTACTTACTGTTCGCTAATAACTATTCTCTGCCTTTAGAGAGTATCTACTGCCTCAAACTCAAACTTGATTTCTTTCCAGAGTTCGCAAGCTGCTGCTAGTTCTGGACTCCAACGACAAGCTTCACGAATTACATCGTTACCTTCGCGAGCCAAAGAACGACCTTCGTTACGAGCTTGGATACAAGCTTCTAGAGCGACGCGGTTAGCAGTTGCACCAGGAGCATTACCCCAGGGGTGTCCTAATGTACCACCACCAAACTGCAAACAAGAATCATCACCAAAGATTTCTACCAGTGCGGGCATGTGCCATACATGGATACCACCAGAAGCGACGGGCATGGTGCCAGGCATAGAAGCCCAATCTTGAGTAAAGAAGTTACCGCGAGAACGATCTTCTTCTACGTAGTCTTCACGCATTTGGTCAACAAAACCTAAAGTGATGTCTCTTTCACCTTCAAGTTTGCCTACAACAGTACCAGAGTGTAGGTGGTCGCCACCAGACATCCGCAGACATTTTGCTAAAACGCGGAAGTGGATACCATGATTTCTTTGGCGGTCAATTACTGCGTGCATTGCACGGTGAATGTGCAACAGTTTGCCATTCTTACGACACCACTTAGCCAAAGTAGTATTAGCTGTAAAACCACCAGTTATGAAGTCGTGCATGATAATGGGTGTACCAATTTCTTTGGCAAACTCAGCACGCTCTAACATTTGCTCGCAGGTAGCAGCAGTTACGTTGAGGTAGTGACCTTTTACTTCGTTAGTTTCTGCTTGCGCTTTTTCAATTGCTTCTTGCACGAATAAAAAGCGATCGCGCCAACGCATAAACGGCTGAGAGTTGATGTTTTCGTCGTCTTTGGTGAAATCTAGACCACCACGAAGACATTCATAAACTGCACGTCCGTAGTTTTTAGCCGATAGACCTAGTTTGGGTTTAATTGTACAACCCAATAAAGGACGACCGTATTTGTTTAATAAATCTCTTTCCACAGTGATTCCGTGAGGAGGCCCTTGGAAAGTCTTCATTAAAGCTACGGGAATACGAATATCCTCTAGACGCAATGCACGTAGAGCTTTGAAACCAAATACGTTACCGACCAAAGAAGTAAGAATGTTGGTGACAGAACCCTCTTCAAATAAATCCATGGGATAAGCGACAAAACAGAAATACTGATTGTCTTCTCCAGGAACGGGTTCAACTTCGTAACAACGACCTTTGTAACGGTCAAGGTCAGTTAAACCATCAGTCCATACTGTTGTCCAAGTACCAGTGGAAGATTCCGCAGCTACCGCAGCAGCACATTCTTCGGCGGGAACGCCAGGTTGAGGGGTCATGCGGAAACAAGCTAAAAGGTCTGTGTCCTTGGGGGTATAGTCTGGGGTGTAATAAGTTAGGCGATAGTCTTGTACACCAGCCTTAAATCCAGCATCTGTCTTAGTTGCCATGTTCGGTCATTCCTCCATAATTTAAACGCTTAATTTTTGCTTTCCTCTAGAGTCATTCAATCTTGCCGACTCTACACCGTTAAAAAAATCAGTAGAAAGATATCTCGCGGTCTTTAAAAAAAATCGTTGCTTCATGTAGCTCAATTAGCTACTTTTTTAGCAATTTCTTATGTAAACACCATAGCATGAATCTTAATCTTTTCTGAGTATTTTTAACTCGATTGTAATTGGATTATTTTTTAGATTAGATTAATTAATCTAATCAATATTGCAACTGATTATTCAAATAATTAAGAATTATTAATATTTTCTTTATTCTCTTTAGTTATGGGCTATTTTCCAGTGAGTCAGGGAGTTAGCTGGCTAAGCATATATACTCAGACATATTGTCAAGAAATCCAGGCATCTTTAGTATAGATAATGAGGATAAACGCCTTGTTTTTTGACTAAAGACTATATTAGCAGATAACGAAAAAATGCCAAAAACCGACACATACACAGTATTGCATCGACTTAAAAGATATATTAACGCTAGCGAGTAAATTTCAGCTATTTTTTCCTAATAAATATATATATAGCTTTTAATTAGCTTTTTTAGGCTATTATTCTAATTTTTTCGGGTTAGACTCTAAATTTTTCTTGTGAGGAAATAAAGTCACCAAAAGTTGATTAATATAGACTTGTCCTACCACAGAATCTTTGTCTTTTTTAATTTCAGACCGAACTGTTTCTGCTGGAGCAGTTGGAGTTGTGTTTTTGTCTTGTTGGTGATTATTTACCGCAGTTTTTTTAACTGATGGCTGGTCTTTGCTGCTGGCTTTCGCGCCATTTTGCTGACTCGTATTCGAGGGAGATGGTGATGAACTACGCTCGGCATTATTTTGCTCCTGGTTATCTGGAGCTAGATTTAACTTACGAGAAGTATCACCCAAAACCGAACCTGGTTCGATGACTTTCATCGCTTCAACATCTGCTTGAAAGATCGTTACAGCAGTGCCAATACAGGCGTTATTACCGATTTTGCTAGCACCAACTATCAAAACCCCAGAACCCAATATAGCTCCAGTATCTATTTCGATTGAACCAATACAAGCATTAATAATTACCCCCATACCAATGCAAACATCAGCACCAATAACAATACGACAATCTGGAGCAGCCTGTAAGATAACTCCTGGTGCAAGAGATGCTGTGGGATGAATTTCCACATCGCCACTAATACGTATGTCTTTGTTCAAAACAGGTTGCGGAGGTGGTAAGTAAATCATTGGGTTAGAGTATTTGAATGATGAGCGCGGGAACAGTTATTGCAGTCTCTAGCTAAAACTAGAGCAATAGTCGAACAACTGTTCCTTTGTCCTCTAGAAAATGAGCGCAACCTCTAAATTGCTAACTTATGGTCGTTGAATAATCGTTTCAGCTACTCTTCTTTTGTTTTTGGGGTCAATTCCCAACAGACGAACGTACTCGCCATCGTGTTCGACCAGACACACTTCCAAGGAAGCAACTACATCTAATTCATGACGACTGTCAATGGGCGCGCAGCTTTGCCACGATTTAGTTCTAAAGCGTCGTTTATCTGCGTGTTCTGTACCTATTTTGTAACCAGCAGCAAGCAAGGAACGGACTTCTTGGATTGCTTCATCACTCAAATGGCGTTGACTAAACTCATTGTAGCTAGGCGAGCGATCGCTATGATTACTCTTACTGGTGTAGTCAGCTACAAAGTATCCCTTACCATTGCCATTTCCGTTACTGTTGCTACGACCATTGCCATTGGGATTATCTTCAGGTCTTTGAATAATCGTTTCGGCAACGCGACGTTTGGCTTGAGGGTCGATACCCAACATCCGCACGTATTCGCCCTGGTGTTCGACCAAACAATCTTCTAAAGCAGCGATTACTTCTGATTCGCGAGTGCTATCTATGGGAGAACAACTTTGCCAAGATTTAGTTCTAAAGCGTCTTTTGCTAGCGTGTTCCGTACCAATTTTAAATCCAGCAGCCAGTAAAGAACGAATTTCTTGAATAACTTTAGCTCCTAATGAGCCACCGCCACCATTACCATTGCTGTAACTTGTACCATTGTTACTACTGCTGTAGCTAGAGCTTGAATAACCTTGAGAAGACTGTACGGGAGCTTGGCCAGGGCGATGGACGATAATTTCTGCCATTCTTCTTTTAGCATTGTTATCAACACCAATTACCCGAATGTATTCGTTAGGATATTCAGCAATCGCTTGTTCGATCGCCTTAAATATCTTGTTGCTACCGCCTTCAACTTGACTTACTGTCAGCCAAGACTTAGTTTTAAAGCGACGTTTGCTAGCCCGTTCGATCCCGATGCTGCAACCTTGAGCAATCAGACTGTCGATCTGCGCTGTAACTTCACTACCAAAACTACTATTGCTCTGACTATAGCTAGAGCGATTTCTGCCACCACGACCATTGTGATTGGCAACGCTTTTGATTTTCCCTTCTCCTGGAGAGTCTTCGGGGCGTTGAACGACCATTTCTACTACTCTTCTTTTCGCTCTGGGGTCTACCCCAATTAGCCTGACATACTCTCCTTGGTACTGGCGAAGTACGGATTCCAATTCAGCCATGACCTGACTTTCATTACGACTGTTAATTCGCTCGCCAGTTAACCAGGATTTAGTTTTAAAACGACGACGGTTGGCGTGTTCGGTGCTGATAATACAGCCTTGCGCCAAGAGAGATCGCACTTGGGTTCTGATATCTGAACTTAAACTCATATTCCCTACCGAATTTGTATAATCATTCTCATTGTTAACATCTCTAGTCAAACCTATATTTGCCCGTTCTCGGTCGCGGGCATTGTCTAAGTGAGGATTGACACAAGCATCATCATCTGCGCAGCGATAGCCCGCCAAGAGGGCCTCATTGATTTCGACAACATGGTGAGCAAAAGAGCGATCGCTATCTATAACATCTGGTAAGCGTTCCGCCTGTTGCTGATTGACAATCACTGCTCCTGACGGGACGTACTTTCCTGGTGGAATTTCTACATCTTGAATTAGAGCGTGCATCATGACAATGCAACCATCTCCGACCCTGGCATTAAATACTGTAGAACGAAAGCCAATAAAACATTCGTTACCAATATAAGCTGGACCGTGAATGAGTGCCATGTGAGTAATACAGGTGTTGCTACCAATCCACACCGAATACTCTTTACCATCATCACCAACTACTCGACCCTGTTCTAAACCGTGAATCACAACTCCATCTTGGATGTTGCTGCTTTCTCCAATATAAAAAGGTGTCCCCTCATCCGCTCTAATTGAACTACCAGGAGCAACAAAAACATTTGCTCCCACCCTAACATCTCCAATCAATCTAGAGAATGAATGTACGTAGGCACTTTTATCCACCTGCGGTGTTGCCAAATCATTTGACCACGGAGTCGGGGGAGCCGCTTTAGTGCGGACTACCATTGTTTTTATTCCTCCTAAACTAACTCAACCATTGCCTGCCACCGATTCGATTAGCCTCTGCTTTTTTGTATCGACAATAACGTATGCTCTTTTTGACTTAAGCCCTACAACAAACGTTCTGCTTCTTTTTTACTGTAGAGGGCATTACGTTCCACGTTGACCGTATCAATTATGCCGACTACCGTAGCATCCAAAGGCTTGGACTCTTGACCAGCCTCAATCCGAGCTGCACTGCCTCTGCTAACTAGAACCCACTCACCCTGACCTGCACCGATTAGATCGCCCGCTACTTCATATTTGGGCAAAAGCTGCCCTTGTTCGTCTATATATTGAACCAAGAGTAACTTAATCCCTCTCATGCTAGGAACTTTGTGAGTGCTAACTACTGTGCCACGAACTTGGGCTATCTGCATACCATAACTGCCTAAACTAATCTATGGTCTTCTTAAAGGACGAGGATTCACACTTTCACGAAACTGTTCGACTGCTTCGGTGTAGCGAATTGGTAACACGTATTCTAAGTTCTCGTGAGGACGAGCGATGATGTGAGTAGAAAGTACTTGTCCGCCATTGACTCTAGTTACATTTTCTGTCCCCGCTGCCACCGAAGCCTGAACTTCCGAGACATCACCGCGCACGATTACCGTAACGCGCCCCGTGCCGATTTTTTCGTAGCCGACTAAAGTGACACGGGCTGCTTTAACCATGGCATCCGCTGCTTCTACTACGGCAGGGAAGCCAAGAGTTTCGATCATTCCCACTGCAATTGACATATTTTTTCTCCTGAATTGTCTAATGTTGGTAGTGTTACCAGTTATTGAATCTGTTACTTATATTCTTTAAATCGAACTAACTCTAGGTTTTTGTTCAAAAATTATTAATAGGTGCGAAACTGCTCTACTTCTTCGGTATAACGAATCGGTAACACGTATTCTAGGTTTTCGTGAGGACGAGCGATGATGTGAGTAGAAAGTACTTGTCCGCCGTTGACTCTGGTTACACTTTCTGTACCCGCAGCCACCGAAGCCTGAACTTCCGAGACATCACCCCGCACGATTACCGTGACGCGCCCCGTGCCGATTTTTTCGTAGCCTACTAAAGTGACACGGGCTGCTTTGACCATAGCATCTGCTGCTTCTACTACGGCAGGAAAGCCTAGAGTTTCGATCATTCCGACTGCGATTGACATATTTTTTCTCCTTGATAATTAGCGCGATCGCCCTAATTACCTTTAATTAATTGTTGTTTGCTGAATGAGACTAAAGTGATCGGTTGATTAGTTTATAGTTACTAATAGGAGCGAAACTGCTCTACTTCTTCGGTGTAGCGAATCGGTAGCACATATTCTAAGTTTTCGTGAGGACGAGCAATGATATGGGTAGATAACACCTTCCCACCATTTACTCTATTTGCCGACTCTACTCCAGCAGCCACCGAAGCTTGAACTTCCGAGACATCACCACGGACAATTACCGTGACGCGCCCCGTACCGATTTTTTCGTAGCCGACTAAAGTGACACGGGCTGCCTTGACCATAGAATCAGCGGCCTCTACTACTGCGGGAAACCCCAAAGTTTCGATCATTCCAACTGCGATCGGCATTTATTTTTCCTCTTTAAACCGAATATACATAACAGAAGCAGCCAAGCTTGAACTGACAAAATTATTTGTTTTAGCGATCTCGATCTGCTGCTCGACTCCTTTAAGTGGCTGCCAAACTAATTTTATTAGACTCATCTTAAATTGTGAGTTTTATTTTTTTTCACCAAAATTATTAAACGTGACAGGTATAAATACCGTATCAAAATAATTTAGGCAAAAGAATTTGGCATTATCCAAATTACCACCTACGATCAAGCATAAATAACCTTGACCCCTTTGACAATATAAAAGATGATTATATTTTTAAATTTGATTGTTAATAAGAATTAATACCTGTTGGCAAAAAGCTAGTCTCTCTCGAACTATGCTACGAGGAGTTGGGAGTTATAGCTACTTTTTATAATTTGTTTATACTGATCGTTATTGGGAAAAATTACCTCTGGGTATATTGCGAAGCTAGTCTGACTTTTATCACCTGGGTATTATTACTTTTGCAGCCTAAAAGTTCGAGCGAACAATAAAGAGCGGTTCGATCAATATGCATAAAACGGCTAAAAAATATATACTTCAATCATATTTTTTAAATGTTGGCAAAAGTGGTTTTACCCAAGGCGATCGCTCGATCGGGGCTGAAAATAGAACGATAATTAGCGAGAGGAATTGAAGATAATTGGGTCAAATATAAATAGGATCTGGGTGCAAGATAGCTGGTAAAATAGGGTTTTAAGAAAATAACCAATGTTAGTTAGCACGACCATTAAAAATTCGGCTAGTTAAAAAGAAGATAACTGTACACTTTGGTGTCGTAAATTCCCAAACAGTTTTGATGACTGACTTTTTATTAAATTATTCTTGGCTCATACCTGTATATAGCTTGGTAGGTGCGCTGATTACTTTGCCTTGGTCTCTGGGTATCGTTCGGAAAACAGGCCCGCGCCCAGCAGCTTACATCAATATCTTGATGACAGTTGTGGCATTGATTCATGGTTCGATAATCTTTAATCTGATTTGGACAAGACCAGCCCAACAATTTGTCTTTCATTGGTTAGAGGTAGCCGATTTAGACCTGACCCTATCAATTGAATTGTCTCCAGTGAGTTTTGGCGCGATCGAGTTGGTAACGGGTATTAGCTTGCTATCGCAAATTTATGCTTTGGGGTACATGGAAAAAGACTGGTCTTTGGCGCGTTTTTTTGCTCTGATGGGGTTTTTTGAAGCAGCCTTAGCAGGTATAGCTTTAAGCGACTCTTTATTATTAAGCTACTGCCTCTTAGAAGCTCTAACTTTGTCTACTTATCTTTTAGTTGGTTTTTGGTATGCCCAACCTCTAGTAGTAACTGCGGCCAGGGACGCTTTTCTGACCAAAAGGGTAGGAGATATTGCCCTACTGATGGGAATAGTTGCCCTTTCCAACTACGGGGAAGGACTGAATTTTTCTCAGTTAGAAAGTTGGGTAGAAGGACATCAACTCGATCCGACAGTGGCTGCCCTTTTAGGTTTAGCTTTGATCGCAGGGCCAATTGGTAAGTGCGCTCAGTTTCCTCTCAATTTGTGGTTGGATGAAGCAATGGAAGGGCCAAACCCCGCAGGGATAATGCGAAATTCGATTGTGGTTTCGGCGGGGGCTTATGTCTTAATTAAACTAGAGCCAGCGACAACGCTTTCGCCAATTTCGGCAGACGCGCTGATTATTATAGGTGCAATTACTGCTATCGGCACATCATTGATAGCGATCGCCCAAATTGATATTAAACGAGCTTTATCTCACTCCACCAGTGCCTATATGGGCTTGGTGTTTATTGCAGTCGGGTTAAGACAGGTAGACATTGCTTTTTTACTCTTGTTCAGTCATGCGATCGCCAAAGCCTTACTATTTATGAGCGCGGGGTCGGTTATTTTGGCGACTAACAACCAAAATGTTTCCGAAATGGGTGGCTTGTGGTCGAGAATGCCCGCAACTAGCTTATCTTTTTTAGTAGGTGCAGCAGGATTGATTAGTTTTGCTCCCCTAGGTATGTTTTGGACATATCAGCGTTGGTTTAGTGGCTCATGGGATGTTGACTGGTGGCTGTTACTGATTGTCATGTTTGTCAATACTTTGTCGGCGATTAATCTGACGCGATTGTTTCGGGTGATATTTTTGGGCAAACCGCAAGTTAAAACCCGTCGCGCTCCTGAAGCACCATGGCAGATGTCAGTTCCCATGGTGTCCTTGATAATAGTTACTTTAATTACGACTTTCGCGCCGATAGAGTGGCCGTTATGGTTGAGTCCCAATACCCCTTTGTCTTTAGAGCAACCCGAATTAGTCAATCAATATGCAATACCTTCATTGATTGCCTCTGGTGCTTTGGGCTGTATTATTGCTTCGGCAATCAAAGTCCGCCAAGCCTGGTCGAGATCGAGTAATATCGTCGTTCGATTTGTGCAGGACTTGTTGGCATACGACTTTTATATCGATAAGATTTACCAAGTTACCGCGATCGCTGCGGTTTCTAGTCTATCTAAGATTGCTGCTTGGTTCGATCGCTATATAGTTGACGGAGCGGTCAATCTGGTGAGTCTGTTCGCGATTTTTGGTAGTAATGCCCTCAAATACAACACTTCAGGACAGTACCAGTTTTATATTGCCACTATTGTAGTTGGCGTGGGATTGTTATTGTGGTCGATGCTCAACGGTCAATGGACTATGGTGACAAACTATTGGTCATCAATCATGTGATGCTGCCCTAAAATTCTCAGTTTGAAAAACATCATATTCAAGTCGATTTTATTAGATTTCCCGAAATAATCATTCATTATGCTCAGTGCCTTAATTCTCATACCTTTGGTCAGTTCAGTCATTATCGGCTTGACACCTATAAAAGAAAAAAATATTCGCGATCTGGCCCTAGTGACGGCAGTTAGTACTTTAGCAGTCAATATTGCTCTTAGTTTACAGTTCGATTTTCAACAAGAAGGTTTTCAGTTTGCTCAAAATCTACCCTGGATTGAATGGATCGGTCTCAACTACAGTCTTGGCATTGATGGACTGTCTTTTCCTTTGTTACTGCTGAACAGTCTTTTGACCCTAATTGCGATTGTCGCTACTAGTCCGACAATCTCAAGACCTCGATTGTATTATGCAATGTTATTGCTGTTGAGTAGCGGTGCTGCGGGGGCATTTTTAGCTCAGGATTTATTATTGTTTTTCCTCTTTTACGAGCTAGAAATTGTCCCTTTGTACTTTCTGATTGCTATTTGGGGTGGTGCGAGAAGGGGCTATGCAGCGATGAAGTTTTTACTTTACACGGCTTTATCGGGAATTTTGGTTCTGGCATCATTCTTGGGTTTAGTCTGGTTGACAGGAGAAAGCACCTTTGACTATTCAATCTTGCGATCGCATACCTTGTCTTTGACCAGTCAGTTATGGTTACTAGCACCACTTTTAGTCGGTATCTTTATTAAAATCCCGATCTTTCCTTTCCATACTTGGCTTCCAGATGCTCACGTCGAGGCATCTACGCCAATATCTGTCTTACTAGCTGGGGTGCTATTAAAGTTGGGAACTTATGCCCTATTGCGTTTTGGTGTGGGTTTATTTCTCGAAGGTTGGGTCTATCTTGCCCCTTGGTTGGCAATTTTGGCGGGGATTAGCGCGCTATATGGGGCTTCTTGTGCGATCGCTCAAAAAGATATGAAGAAAGTAGTGGCATATTCTTCGATCGCACACATGGCTTATATCTTATTGGCAGCAGCAGCTACTACACGTCTCAGCATGACCGCTGCTGTCTTTCAAATGGTCAGTCATGGGTTAATCTCGGCATTTTTATTCCTACTGGTGGGAATGGTCTACAAGAAAACTGGCTCGCGAGATGTAGAGTATTTAAGGGGTTTGCTCAATCCCGAACGAGGACTTCCCGTAACTGGCGGATTAATGATTTTGGGAGTAATGGCCAGTTCTGGATTGCCTGGAATGGTAGGTTTTATCTCGGAATTTTTGGTGTTTCGGGGGAGTTTTCCGATTTTTCCGATTCCGACGCTTTTATGTTTAGTAGGAACTGGATTAACGGCTGTTTACTTTTTATTGGTAATCAACAAAGTCTTTTTTGGTCGTCTTACTGAAAGTCTGACTCAACTCCCTCCTGTGAAATGGAAAGAACACGCTCCCGCTTTCGTTCTGTTGCTCTTAATTGTTGCTTTTGGTCTTAAACCAGATTGGGTAACTCACTGGAGTGAAGTTCAGGCGATCGCCCTTCTAACTGGTGGTTAAATCTTAAATCTTAAATTCTCAATTATTAATTAACTAAATTAAATAACTATGGTTAGTACTTCCGTCAAACGCTCGAAGTCTAAATTGATAGATGAGTATATTGCCAGACTAGAACGGGGAGACGCTTTACTCAAAGATTCTCCTCAAAATCTGATTGAAGTTGTCGGTATTCTCAAAAGCTATGGCGTAGTCTTAGATGCCTATTCCAACAACCTCTGCTATATTGCCAATACCCAGTTTTTAAAGTTATTTCCTCTATTTAAATACTTTAATGGAGAGGTAAACAGTGGCAAAGTGGCAAAGTTTCTCTGGCACGATCGCATTAACTATGAATATGCTGAGTACTGCATGAAGACTATGTTCTGGCATGGCGGTGGTGGTTTAGATGCTTATTTAGACACGCCAGAATTTGCAGCCGAAACCGACAAGCTGATTAAAGCTTATTTCCGCTACAACCCTTTAATGTTGGGGTTACATAAAATCTTTAAAGACTTTTTGCCCGAACAAATGCGTCAGATGGCATACTATAGCGGTTTGGGTCAGTTTTGGCGGGTGATGAGCGATATTTTTCTCAATCTATCCGATAGTTACGATCGCGGTGAAATCGAGTCTATTCCCGATGTAGTTCAGTTTATCTTGGATGGTTTGGTAGCAGACGCAGCCAGACCGATTACCTACACCGTCAAGGTGCGCGATCGTGAATTTGCGATTATTCCCCAATCAGCAGGACTAACTTTTTTACCCGATACTGCCGTCCCCTATGTCGAAGCAATCTTTTTTAGAGGGACTCCCTTTACAGGTACAGTTTCCTATAATGCCCAAGCTTACGAAATTTCCTACGACCCGGGAATGTTCAACTATGGCGCACTATTTGCCGATCCTTTACCTATAGGTGGGGCGGGAATTCCTCCAACGCTGTTAATGCAGGATATGCGTCATTTTTTGCCCGAATATTTACACCAAATTTATCAACATCAAAGTATAAGGGGTGAAGGCGACCTCAAAGTCCAGATTTGTGAAAGTTTCCAAAAATCAATGTTCTGCGTGACTACTGCTGCCGTGCGGGGATTAGCTCCTTATCCCTTAGATACAGATGAACCCGAACAAAAAAAGGCTAATCGTAAATATCTCAAAGGGTGGTTAAATCGAATTTTGGAATCGCAATTAATTAAAGTTAACAGCACAGTAGCTGGCTAAAGATTTACTGCCCTTCTCTGGCAAGCAGCGTCAGGTTTAAAGTTTTCGACAAATTTGTCTTAAGAATGAGATAATGAAATATTAGCTGTTTATAAAAAAATATTAAGAGTTTAACAAAAGTTGATTTTTTATAGTATCAGCGTTTTCAGTTTGTAAAAAAATATCATCCTAATCAATGACAAAAATAGCATGGGTATTTCCAGGACAAGGTTCTCAAAGCGTCGGAATGGGGGTAGATTTACAAGATATTCCTACTGCCAAAGCTAAATTCAAGATTGCCGAAGACATTTTAGGTTGGTCGGTTTTAGATATTTGCCAAGGAGACGAGAAAACCTTGGCTCGTACCCTATATACTCAACCTTCTTTGTATGTTGTGGAATCGATTTTAGTAGATCTACTGGCAGAAAGAGTTGGTTTGCCTCAGATCGTAGCGGGACACAGCCTAGGGGAATATGTCGCCCTCTATGCAGCTAGAGTTTTTGACTTTGAATCAGGACTAAAATTAGTCAAAAAACGCGCAGAATTGATGGATAATGCTGCTGGTGGCAAAATGGCTGCACTAATGAAATTCGATCGCTCAGAATTAGCAGCAGTCTTGGCCGAGACACCAAATGTAGTTTTGGCAAACGACAATAGCGAAGGACAAGTAGTTATATCTGGTACTCCAGAAGCAGTCGATCGGGTTGTAGCTCAGGTCAAAGCCAAACGAGTAACCCCGCTGAATGTTTCGGGTGCATTTCACTCACCGATGATGCAAGAAGCTTCAGAACAATTTTTAACCGTATTAGAACGGGTCAGCTTCGAGGAGGCAAAAGTTCCCCTACTTTCCAATGTCGAACCAACTCCAACTACTGAGGGAGAAGTGTTAAAACAACGACTAGCACAGCAGATGACTGGCTCGGTACGCTGGCGAGAAATTATGCTGCAATTTTCTCAAGCACAAATTACGGAGAGCGTAGAAGTAGGGCCTGGAAAAGCCTTGTCTGGTCTAATTAAAAGAACTTGTCGCGAGATCGAGTTAGAAAATGTTGGCACGCTAGAGCAGTTAAATGCCAAAACCCTGATGTTAACTTCGTGAGTGGCAATTTTTAATTTCCGATCGATCTAATCTTTCGACAATAGATAACTGCCGACTGCTTATTGGTGGTTATTTATCGTCTGCTATATTTTTAACCCAGAGGGCTAGTCCACCACCTCTTCCTCTAGCTGCGATTAATTTTTCTGTAATTAAAAAATAGCTAAAGAATGCCTGTTGGCTAATTTTGGTTTGATAAAATTCTTGCTCTCTATTTGCACCATTAAAAATATAACCATCATAAATTTTTAGACCAAAGACCTTAATTGTCATAGCAGTAAAGTCAAAAGCTAAGATATTTTTGGGTTTGAGAAATTTCACTGGACCAGTTAAAGAGAAAACTAAAAAAGCAAGCCGAACTGAATTTTGTACTCTACCTGTATCGGAATTTCCATCTGGATCTGGTTCGTATCTAATTTGAATTTGAA
>JASJEI010000297.1 GCA_030064795.1 Pleurocapsa sp. MO_226.B13
AACAAAATGTAAATTCGCTTCAACTTAATATCAATCAAAGGATTAAATCTACTTGACAAAAGTAAACATAGTTGAGTTTAATTATCCCGACCTACTTATACCAAATCCGCTTGTCAAAACCCCTTTATAAAAATCGACAAAATCCGGTTCTGCCAAAAATCTAGGCTATGGGAATAAGGAGGGTATGAGAACCGGATTTGGTATTAGCTGTTAGCTATCAGCTTTTAGCTTTTAAGAAAATATTATTTGCGGATGAGTAAGTGAAATAGAGTTTTATCATTACACATTCAGCAACGCCCTTTATTGAGTATGACTTTCAGCATTTATTAACTTAACCTTGACTGGGCTGGTCGTTATTCTAATTGATAGATTTTTACAACTGACAAATTACCGAGATGGGATAGATCGACCGACTGTAACAAATTTCCCCAATCAGTTTGTAATTGATTCTCATTGGGGTTAGTTTGCAATCGTTTTCCTAGGCTAGTCAGGGCATCATACCAGATTTGGCGATCGCGATAAATCAAATAGTCAGCTTTATCGGAAGTTTGCAGTTGAGTCTCTAACTCTGGTGAAATTGCTATCCTCTCGATCCAGCCATCGACAAAAGAATAATCGCTTCCAGGTATTGGTTCTCCACAGTAAATTTTGAAGTACCAATGGTATTTTTCACCTACAGCTAATGAAGATTGAGGGCTAGATGTCAGGGTTATGGCGATCGCACCTTCTGTTGCTGGTAGTTTTATTTGAGTTCGTTCGAGATCTTCTCCTGCTTCGGTTTGCAAAATAAACTCACCAGTCTGCACTTGTTCGGGTAATTTAGGGACATAAAACCAAAAACTAGGATTTTCGGAGATAGTCGTAGCCAGATAGGAATCAGATTGAGTCTCTTCTTCTTTTCCTGGTACTAGAGCAGTCAGAGGCGGTTCGAGGGGCGGACAATTATTACGGCTAGTTCCTCCTCGACGACGACCCATGGGAGAGCCGCGAGCGGGTAATTGGAGCGGAGAAGACTCATTTTGTGGAGTTTCAGGCGTAGTCTTGGAGTCTGGATTGGGTGTCTTCTGAGCCACACTTAAACTACTAGCATCGATCGGCACTATGAACATTAACAAAAGCAAGATTGTTAGTTTGAAGTGAAATTTGAAGCTCATAGTTAGTAGTCCCTAGCCTAAGATTAGGGAGGCTGGCGAATTAATCGCACCATAACTACTGAATTAACGATCAGTGCTAGAGCGGGCGGAATTAGTGGGATCCATCCTCCTAGAGTTAGCATACCAAAACAAATGGTAAATAGGAGAAAAAGTGCTGCTGTAATTGCTATTCCCAGATAAAAAGGGCGACGAACAAATAAACCCAAAATAGCTCCTAACCCAGACCAGACTATTACCCAGAGTAATTCCACTTTCAAAGACCAACTCCAAATTAAAGAACGTCGATCGATTACCGCACTGACAATCTGAGAAATAGCATGAGCTTGAACGAATACTCCTGGTATTTCTTTTGACCCTGTAAATACTGATTTACTAATAGGCGTTTTCCAGTCATCGGCACTACTAGGGGCAGTTACACCAACTAAAACTATGCGCTCCTTGACCAATGCCCCTAATTCATCAGAAGCTAGGCGATCCTCTAAAATATCCCTCAGTGATATCTGTTGGGCAATATCTGAAGGAGAAGATAGAGAGCGATAGTTAAGCATGATTTGATATCCCGAAGCGTCAATATTTTGATAACCACCACTGTGAGTATCGAGGGGTTCAAACAAAATATTGCCAATCTTTATTTCTCCATTGGCGGTAGTATTGGCTTTTATACCTCGCGTATTTAGATAGTGCAGTGCGATCTGGAGACTAAAAGCCAATTCAGCATTACAACTAGAAATCACCGAAGGTGTTAAATTGATTAGATGACGACGCACAATCTCATTATCGTCTGCCACAAAATCACTAAAACCCACGCGAGATTCTGGTACTTCAGGGGGAGGCGCAACACCATCTGGATCTCGATCTTGAGGTGCAGGAACTTTGCAGGGAGTAAATAAACTGGGACTGGAACTTAAGTAGGTTTTTAACTCGGAGTATTGAGGGTTAACAGGAAAATCGCGGTAAAGATCGATGCCAACAGTTCTGGCTTGATATTGTTTGAGTTTTTCTAATAGTCTTAGTAGTGCTTCGTCTGACAATGAGCCACGCATAGACATTGTTCTCTGATTTTGATACTCAATGTCCTTTTCATCAATAGTTACAATCAGCAGACGTGAATCTGGTTGTTCGATTGGTCGCAATTGTATCAGACGATCGAAAGCGGGTAGTTCAAAAGGTTGTAGCCCTCCTAGATACCTAACTCCCATAATGGCTAGAGCGATCGCCATACTCGTAAGCAGCACTTTTACTAAACTAGAGTAAGTACTAGTCAAACCAAATAGATTAAAAGTTTTTCTCCTTTTAAATTTCGAGGGGGATCTAACAGTTCGATCGCCAGGCAACTGAGAGACTGAAAGTTCTCGCTCTAACTTAATTTTTTCGATGATTAGCTGGGGTTGTTCGAGACGCTGCTGAGGTCGTAAGTTGATTAATTCATCGATTAAATTTGCCAGCGGAGTAGAAATTTGAGTTGCTTGTTCGCGCCAGATTAATTCTTCAGTTTCAGGATCTTGTAACAATCGATCGGGATGTATCCCCGTTAATAAATGCACAAAAGTACGTCCTAACGCAAAAAAATCTGAGCGACAAACTGCTTGACCTTTAATTTGTTCTGGGGCTGTATATCCAGAGGTATAAACTCTAGTTAGATCTCCATGTTCTAACTTATCGATATAAGTTTGAGAAATTTGTCTAGCTGTGCCAAAATCAATCAAAACTAATTTGCCATCGGGACGCACCATAATATTTGAAGGTTTGATATCTCGATGTAAAATATCGTCTTGATGTATCTGTTGTAATAACTGAGTTAATTGTGACAACCAATCAAGTGCCAATTCCTCAGACAAAACACCATTTTGCTCTAACCATTGCGCTAAATTCTGCCCGGGAATTTTTTCCATTACCAAGCAGTGTAATTCTTTCTGACTATCTTCTAAGGTAAAAGTAAAGCCAGTATCGACCATCGGAACGCCTAGATGTTGCAAATGCTTGAGGATATTTGCTTCTTGCTCGAATAGTTTAATTAAACGACGGCGATCGCTAATTAGAACTTTGAGAACTTTGATCGTTCCTAAATTATCGATCTCAAAAATTTCCGTATGATAGCCACTATCTAATTTTCGTAAAGGTCGAAGAATACGATAACGTTCGTTAACGAGCAAACTCGTTCCACAACTCTGACACAACTCGACTTCATCAGGATTTTCTCGCTCAAAACACCAAGGATTGATACAGTAGCTCATGTTGTTAATTCTGAGACTGTTTGGTTAATCATCAGATTCTCGAAATTGAACTGTAGTTCTTCTAACAAACGTTCTAAGTTCTTTTTAGTGTGTCCCACTACTAAAAAGGTTTCGCCAGAGGCTAAGGAGAGGATTTTGGTAAGCTGTTCTTGCACCAAACGTTCATCTCTAAAGATTCTACAAAGTTGATTGACAATTAGTTGAATAATTAAGGGTTTTTTCGTTTCTGGAGTTATTTGCTTTTGTTTTGAATTCTCTGTCAAAGACAAATTTCTCAATAGTTCGAGTTGTTCGAGTTTTTGACTTTTACTGACTTTTTGAATTTCTTGGCAAATTTTTTCGCAAATGCGATTGATGATGTATTGCTTGACTATTGGTTGAGGTAAGGAAAACATAACTTCTTCCTCCACGAGATTGCGCTCGATTAGCGATCGCCTTAAAAGGGATTCTAAAGCTTCGATTAGTTTAGCTTGAGAGCTAATAAAAATTAGATTAGAACGTAATTGGGATAAAGACAGCGAATATTCTCTAATTGCCAGCCAGTAGAGAATTTCTATTTCTAAGCTGGACAAGCATTCAAACTGTTCGTCTAAAAGATCGTTTAGTTCTCCAAAGACAATCGTTTGTTGTCTTAAGAACGTAGCTACTTTGCCACCGAATAAATCTCTAATGGTATTGGCAATGATTTTGAGAGCTAAAGGGTTTCCGCGATAAAGTTGGATCAGTTCTGACCATTTATCTGGATCTAATAGTTTTTTGGCTTTTAAAATCTCTTTAGCTGCTGCATCTAAACCTTTGAGGGTTAAACAACGGACTGGATGGGTTTCTCCTTCTAATACAGCAATTTCTCTGGGTTTTTCGCGGGCAACCAGCATCAAACAACTCTGATGGGATTCTTGACCTAATCTTTGAAATAGTTTGCCATAGTCTTGATATTCTTCCCGATATTTTCCTGCCAAACTACCACTTTGTAAAATTGCTGTGGTGGCATCCAAAACAATCAGACATCGATGTCTGCGTAAGTTATCCAACAAAATTGAAATGCGATCGTTAATATTTTCTGGCAAATCTTGCTCTTGCCGTGGAGAGACTAATTGGATCAGATCGATCACCAGTTCGCTTACAGAGATACTATTGCGCAAATCTCGCCAAACGATCGCTCTAAAATCAGCTTGTACCTGTTCGACACACTTGACCGCCAAGGTAGTTTTACCAATTCCACCCATGCCCACGATCGACACTAATCGGCAGCGATCGTCTACTAGCCATTTGTTTAATAAAGCTAGTTCTTCAGTACGCCCATAGCAAATATTTATTTTGGGTATTGTCTGCCAATCTAATTTCCGATCGACTTTATTAGTCTGGCTAATTTCTGTCTCTTCGACTGATGCAGCTTCCAACTGGTTACTCCATCGGCGTTCGATCGCTATTCTGAAGTTAGTTTTACTAATACTCTCTTCTAAAATTTCAGATAATAATTTCCACAATCTAGGTGCTGCTGCTTGCTTAATGTAGCCCAGGCTGTACTTACAATTTTCCGCTATTTGCTCGTAGGTTTTAGCAGACCACGCACCCTGCAAAACTAAAGTCTCAACTTCTTTTAGTTGACGACCAGTTTTAGCAAGTACTAAATCGTCGATCTTTTTTACTACTATCTCTAAAGCTATTGACATTTAAAATACTTCACTTGAATATTTGATTCGCTGCCAATCTGGACAACTAATCTTAAGGTTAACTTAGTTATTCAAAAAATGGTAATTTTTCGAGTAGGAATCTCACAATATTAGTCTTACTATGTCGCTGGTTAGCTCTGTAACTGGCGGGAGGTAACTGAAGACTAAGAATCGATCGCTGTCAAAAATTAACTTAACTGTTTCGATCCTACTCATTATACCCATATACACTGACTTGGGAAACATTTAAGTTAAGTTTAATAAAGATTGATTTAAACTAAGTTAAGTTGATATAAGATATAATTCAGATTAACTAAACATAACTAAGTTAACTTTATGGTGAAGTTAGTAGATATAGCAATACGTACTAAGGTGACATTAGGACAGGTAATTACTTACTACTTTTTTACTTTGTACCCCAAAGGAATTAACTAATTCTGTCCGAACCGATTAACGTACTGCGAAATATCTGACTATAGAGGGAAATTTTCCCCGATTATCGAAAGTGATACTAGTTTGTTTATTTTTAAGAAGCCAGATTAAGTCAAACAGTAGAGTAAATCTTTTATGACTGTCTCAAACTGCAAAACTATCAAAAAACCAACTCTAATCAAAGATCGATTGGATCCACAAGAGTATAAAAGAGAAGCATTTGAATTTCAGACTTTAATTGAAAATACTCAAGTGGCAATCTCGATCTTTCAAGATGACAGAATCTGTTATGCCAACGCGATGACCAAAACCTTGACTGGCTACGATCGAGATGAATTGTTGAGCGAGACTAATTTGCGATCGCAGCTTGGACTTCAGCGACAATGGCTGATGTGGATGTCAGAGTATGGCGATCGCAATGTTGCACAAAATCGACAGATTCGGTTGTTAACTAAAAATGGTAAGGAATGCTGGTTAGACTGCTCATTTAAATTAATTGAATTTGCCCAAAAACCCGCCATACTAATCACAGCAGTAGATATTACCAATCACAAACAAACAGAACAGAAATTCGAGCAAATTCTCGAACAAGAAAAAAAACTTGTTTCGATGGTTTCCCATGAATTACGGACTCCTTTAAATATCATTTCCTTTTCTTCTAACTTATTAAAAAACTATGGCGATCGCTGGAAACCTGCGAAAGTAAAACAATATCTGGAAAGGCTGCAAAGAGGAGTAGATACTTTAAGTCTGCTGATTGATGAATGGTTAATTTTAGGTAAAGTTGATACGGGAAAGTTGAAATTTGAGCCACAGCCATTCAACATCAAAAAATTCTGTGACAACTTATTATCCGATCTTCAGTTAGGCAAAGACAATCCTCGGCAAATTAACTTTTTTCAGCAAATAGACAATACATTAGTCAATTTAGACCGCAGAATACTTCAGCTGATTCTAACTAATCTATTGGAAAATGCAATCAAATACTCTCCTGAAGAAAAAGCAATCGATTTGATCCTAGTTTGTAACTTACAAGAAGTTACTTTCAAAATAAAGGATCGAGGTATAGGAATCAGTAAAAGCGATCGCCAGCAACTCTTTGAACCATTTTATCGGGGCAACAATGTTGACAACATTCCCGGGCATGGTTTGGGACTAGCTGTAGTCAAAAAGCTAGTCGAGCTTAGTGGCGGTCAAATTAACGTCGAAAGTCGATTGGGAATGGGAACCGAATTCATAATTTCTTTTACAAAACCAAGATCTTAACTTTAAAACGAGGAGTGAAAAAAATGACCAGAGTATTAGTAATCGAAAATGAAGTACAAACTAGAGAAATGTTGTTAGAGTTCCTAGAGCTAGAAGGCTTTGAGGCAATTGGTGCAGAAAATGGTTTGGTTGGGGTAGAAAAGGCACACGCTTATTTACCAGATGTAACTATCTGCGACATTGCGATGCCCAAATTAGATGGACATGGAGTGCTCAAAACACTACGTCAAAATCTAGATACAGCAATTATTCCGCTAATTTTTCTGACTGGTAGAAATACCCAACCAGAATTGCGACACGGCATGGAATTAGGAGCAAGTGACTACTTGTTTAAGCCTTTTACTCCAGAGGAATTACTCAAAGCAATTACCGCCCAACTCAAACAAAAAAATATCTTCAAGCAGTGGTTTGCCGTCAAATCTGAAGAGATTTCCCAAGCACCAGAACCAGAAATTGATGAGTTTGCCAAATTTGCCACCTTGTTCGATTCTTGTTCTCAACTAAAAGCAGTCTACGAATTTATTAATAATAATTATCAAGAATCAATTAGTCTACGAGATGTCGCCAAACACCTCGGTTTTTCCCCCGCCTATCTAACTCAGTTAGTTAAATATCATACAGGAGAACCAATTAATAAGTGGATTATCAAACGTCGGGTAACCGCAGCACGGAGTTTGTTATTAGAAACAGAACAATCAGTAGAGCAAATTGCCGAAGCAGTGGGCTATCAAAGTATTAATCACTTCTTTCGCCAGTTTCGTCAATACTATGGAACTAGCCCCAAAGCCTGGCGTAAAGCTAATCGTCAATCATATTTTGCGTTTAGTTAAATAAATAATCGTCGAAATGGGTGAGCAAGGTTTGAAGTCAATCACCCGACTTTGACCTATGAGTGCGGTACAAAGCGGGCTTGCTAAACCCAGTTAGCAACGAAGGATTGCACTACAGCAAGAGCCTAATCCTGATACGTACTGCCAGCCACTTCCCTCGGTTGGTTTATCTACAAGATTACTGGGAGTAGTCGCTTTAAGAGAGGACATTTTGGATTAGGTGCTGGAAGGGACAAACATACTAATTTATTAGGGGTTATACCCATGACAGAAAAAATCAGAGTACCAGTTTTATCGCCAACGGGTGAACCGATCATGCCGACAACTAGCGTGAGGGCGAGAAAATGGATTGCTGCTGGTAAAGCTAAACCAGTATGGAACGACCTAAATATCTTTTGCGTTCAGTTACTTGTAGAACCCTCTGGTACTGAAACTCAGGAAATAGTAGCATCAGTCGATCCAGGTAAGCTTTTTAGTGGCATTGCAGCAGTTAGCAAAAAAGCCGTACTGTTTACTGCTCACATTGTTCTACCATTCAAACGAGTTATAGCTAGAAAACAAGCTCAAAAGATATTGCGTAGAGCTAGAAGAGGAAGGCGTATTAATCGTAATATTCCCTTTGCTCAAAGAGCGCACAGGGAAAAAAAGTTCGATAACCGCAAGGGCAACAAACTTTCTCCAAGTATTAGAGCCAATCGTCAACTAGAACTAAGAGTAGTCAAGGAACTAGTGAAGTTATTTCCTGTTACTGAAATAGTTTACGAATACGTAAAAGCTAGAGGTGACAAAGGATTTAGTCCAGTCATGGTAGGACAAAAATGGATGCTGAAAGAGCTATCTAATATTGCTCCAACTTATACCTTAGAAGGCTGGAAAACCAGCATTTTAAGAAAGCAACTTGGCTTAGAAAAGAACAAAGATGATAAATCAGTTCAGGATGTAACGACTCATGCTAATGATGCTATAGCATTAGGGGCTAGTCGATTCGTTCAGTACAAAGCTTTTCATACTGCTAATTCTCATGGTCATCATTTTCGTGGTTCGATCAAGTTAACTCCAGCACCGTTCAAGGTGATAGCCCGTCCTCAACTCTACCGAAGACAATTGCACTTTGAGAATCCAAGTAAAGGTGGAAATAGAAAACGCAAGGGGGGTACAGTCACACCGTTTGGTTTCAGAAGTGGTGATTTAGTTCAAGCGAATAAAGGAAAGAAAACAGTAAAAGGTTACATCGGAGGTTATTCAGAAGCGAATAAAGTAGTGAGTATATATGACGTTAACTGGAAACGGTTAGCCCAGTTTTCAGTCTCAAAAACACGCTTACTGAGAAGGAGTAATGGGCTATGTGTTGCCTAACCAGGCGCGGGAATTCCTCCCGACTTTCAATCTATCGATTAGAAAGCGGGACTCCTTCCCGTTGAAGGTTGAACTGCCACCCCTAATATTTTCTTGCTCGATTTCGCTTAACTCTTCATTGCTATTAGTCTCTAGCGATTCTAACAATTCATTCTTAGCAATCTTTAATTCTGTTGGAGTACAAGAAAAACCAGCAGCTTGCAGAATGTTATGACGCTGCTGATAAGCTTAGACGCATTTACATTGCACTTTGAAATCCTCAAACGCCTTATGGAGAAGGAATAGAATAGGTAACTTTAGTGCGTCTAAGCTTAGTTAAATGCTCGTTCTAATTCTCTTCTAAATTGTTCATCTGCTAGAAGTCTAGTATATAAGGCTTTTGCGCTTTGAATAGACATTTTATTATTCCTTTGTCAGTCAAATTATAGAAGCAAGGTTTTGCTAGGCTCAAATTTCTAGATTAGATTTTTGACAATTTTAGTTAAATAACTATCTGATTGCGAAGCTATTTAACCAAAACTTGCTATTCGTAGCATTTATCAAAAATAGTGAGATAGATGATTAAAATATTTAAAGGTTAATAGAAAACAGAAAAAGCTAATTGTGACAAGTTAAGGAAAAATCAAATTAGTCAACTACTACTTATAGTGTCTTGTTTATTTTTTAACACTAGATATAGATTGAGGAAAATAGCTGGCGATCGCGACTTTCTCAGAAGCTGATAATCCCCAGCTATTAGCTGATAGCTAAATACTAGTTGACCAACAATACACAGCTTCAACTTCTCACTAATGGTCATTAGCCATTGACTCTTGAGAATTGGTATTACTACTTACTACTTGTGAGTTAGCAACTTCTCTTTCCAATTGGTTTAACGACTGATTAAAATCAATAATGGCTCGAAGATAATTGCTTTTAGCAGTAGTTAATTGACTTTGAGCTTCAATTACATCGGTTTGTGTACCGACTCCAGATTGAAACCTTACTCTGGCTAAATCTAAACTCTCTTGGGCTAATTCCAATGCTTTACGCGAGGTGGTAATATTTCCTTGATTAGCAGCAAGGGAAAAATAACCTTCTTCTACTGCTAGACGAATTTCATTGCGTTGATTGGCAAATTGAGTTTCATTAATAGCAACATCGGTTTCAGATTGTTTAGCTTCGGCTCTAGCTGCACCACCATCAAACAAATCCCAGTTTAATTGTGCGCTAACACTATAATCATCAGTTAAATTGACATCATCACTGAGATTGTCGTTAAGATTGTAAGCTGCTACTAAATCCACTTGGGGTCTAACTGCCGCTAAAGCAATCTGCTTTTGTTCTTGATTAATTTCTCTTTGCACGAGTAACTCTTCTAGTTCGGATCTATTTTTATAGGCCGTTACGATAGATTCTTCTAAGGAAAGCTGCCAAGTTCCTGCTGGTTCGATTTCATCGGCAGTTTTCAGTTCTACTTGTTGCCCTACACTTAGAGTTTCTGCTAGTTGTCTTCTGGCTGTGCTTTGTTCTGCGCTAACGGTAGCTAATCTTTGTCGAGCGTTAGCCAATTCTACTTCCGCTCTAATGACATCGAACTTAGTCCCGATACCAGCTTGTCGCAGTAGTCGAGCATCTTGCAGGGTTTGTTGAGCTTCATCTACCGCAGCTTGCTCGATTTCTACTTGAGAATCAGCACCTTGCAAATTATAGTAATCTCGAACAGCTTCAAAGCGTGTTTGTAAAGTAGCAGCCTCTAATTGTAATTGACTGGAACTAACCTGTTTTTCTGCCAGTTGAATACTTGCACCTCTTCTGCCCCCTGTGTAGAGATTATAGGTAAGAGTTACACCTCCTCCAAAATTAGTACTGCTAGTATCTAATTCTTCTCCTTCTGGAAGAGAAACCCCCTCAGTTTCGGAAACATCTTCAGCTTCAACAAAAGCTTGCGAACCAGCTTCAGCAAAATTTATGCTAGTACCTAACCTCGGGTAAAAAGTAGCTTTTGCTGCTTGCAGTCCTTGTTGAGAACGCTCCAGATTGAGTCGGAATTCTTGTAGTTCGCGATTGTTTTTGATTGCCAACTCAACAGCTTGCTGGAGACTGATTGGTCGGTCAATTTCAATTTTTACTTCTGAAGATTTGCTCGGAAGTTCTAAGGGATTGGCACTAGGATTGAGATTTTCGGCAGCATAGGATATCTTTTTAGCAGACTTAGTTGACGATTGAGCAACAACAGATCTCGACTCGTTCTTTGCTTTTGCTTTTGCTCGAGCGACATTCCGAGTCGGCTTGTGCTGTGAATTTCGCGCTGTCTTAGATTGCAGTTCTAATAAGCGATCGCCCTTTTGCTCTATATCTGTATTAGATAAGTCTTCTGCTTGAGTACTAGCTTCAGAAGATAAAATAATAGGTACGCTAATAGCAACAGTTTGGATTGCTTTAATAGTATGATTCACTCTTTCTCCTCATATTTAAAGAAAAAATTTTAGAAAAACTCAACCAATAGTTAAACTAAGTTGATTATTGATTGAGCCAGAAAATAACAGTTAACTGTATTCGTTGATAATTAGTATTTATGAGCCTTATTTTTACCTTAAACTGCTTTAAATTAAATCACAATTAACAAACTTAATTTAAAAACAACTTTTATTTGGTTAGAGAGTTGATTAGGCTAAATAATAAAAAAAGTTATTTTTCGATAAAAAAAAGATTTAGACAAATAAAAATAAACCTCTACAATTTAATCTTAAGAGATAGGCGAGAAGTATAATTCAAATTAAAGACACTCGATATCTCTAATTTTATTAATTGCTAGTTGTTAGCCAGCCAAAGTATTAAATCTACTTTAACAACTCAAAAAATCAATTCCAAATAATTGTCATGAGCAATCATAATGCTTCTTAAGTTTGCCAATTTCAGTAGTAACCATATTAGACGAATCAATCCTTTTTTCTGGTCAATTTCTGCCAAACTGCTAATTGTTATTTTTTTAACAGCAACTATTCCGATGAGCTTAACTGCTTATAATAATCTCAAATTAGGTTTAGAAAACTTAGCTCAAAGTGAAGTTGATAAATTAGAGGTTATTGCTGTTAGTAATGCCAATCGTCTCGACCAATTAATCCTTGGTAATCGTCTGATTGTCAATCAAATTGCTAGAAATACCGATATAGTCGAATTTTTAGCTGTTAATTCTCTAATCGGGGAACAGCTTTTTCACAAAGTAGAAAAAAGCTTAGATGTGATCTTGCGTTCTAGTTCCGATTATGATGCCGTTTTCATCATAGATATAGATGGTATTTGTCGTGCTTCTACAGATCCAACTTTTATCGGTCAAAATCAGAGTTCTCAAGATTACTTTAGAAAAGTAATTCAAGGTAAAGCTACTACATCTGTTAGCTTTTTGGTAGATGCAACCACTGGACAACCTAGGTTATTTTTTGCACATCCAATTCGTTCTGAGATGGGAGAAACTCTGGGTGTAGCAGTTCTAAAAATACAAGGTTCCGATGTTTGGAAAGCGATCGATTCTACTAGGGTCGATTCTCATATCAAAGCTTTCTTAGTAGATGAACGAGGAGTGGTCATTGCTCACTCTAATGATTCATTTCTCTATCGTAGTTTGGACGATCTACCTTCAAAAACTCAGAAAGAGGTTGAAGCTAAAAACTTCTACGGTCGAGATAAGATCGTTAGCTTAGAACTTCCTGAGTTAGCAACGATGGTGGGAACAAGACAAATGGGTCATGTTAGCTATTATTCCCCAATTGAAAAAACACATCAAATCGCTGGTTTTGCTCCACTGAAAACTAAGTCTTGGGTATTAGGAGTTAATAAACCAAAAGATATTTTTGAAGCTCCTATGCGCTCGATGATTTGGCAAAATACTCTATTTGTTTTGATAGTAGGGGGGTTTGCCGTTTTAGTTTCTCTCTTACTTTCTCATCAGCTAATTAAATCAATTCGCGCCTTAATCAGAGCGGGAAAAGCCCTACAAAGAGGTGAATTCAAGCCTGAATTGTTAATAAAACTATCTCGTTCTCAAGATGATTTAGGTAGGTTAGCTAGTGTTTTTCTTCAGATGGCTGAAGAAATAAAAAATCGCGAACAAAACCTAAGATCGCAAGTACAAAACTTACGAATAGAAATTGATGAAACTAAAAAAGAGCGTCAAATATCCGAGATTACAAGAACCGAATATTTTAGAGATCTTCAAAAGAAAGCACAACGATTAAAAAATCGTGTAAATGCCGAACAAAAAGAGGAAGAATACTTCCAAGATTTGAACAAAAAGGTCAAAGAAGTCGCCAATCAAAAAACTCGTTTTCTTACCAGTCATTGATAACAAGTTATTAAAAGTTTAGCGATATCCGACTTAGATAGTGAATTAAATGATTGTTGAATAAGGTAGGAGAGATGTCATTAGAGCGACTAATTTCTAAAGAAGAATTATTGGTAGGGATGCCTGCCAAACGAACGAAAACTTTACTTTTTTTGATTGAAAAACAGACAGCATTATTAGCAGAGCGATCGCTGGTTGATTTTTCTTTAACAGATGGCGGTCAAGGCGATCGCGACCAAGCTTTTTTGCAAGCATTTGCCCTCGACGAGTGCCAAACTTTGCCTCCCACCATTCAGCAATTAGAACGGTTTGCCTCTGAGTGGTCGATCTTAGTACCTGAAAATCCCCAACTAAAAGCAGGATTACTTCGCGCTTTTGCAGAGAAATATCATTTTACCGAATCAAGAGTTCCCAATATTCGCCAAGTTCTGGGGTGCGAACAAATGAGCGTTCAACAAGCTTACCACAAACTCTATCAACAACCTTTAGTAACTGCTTTTAAGAGCGAAATATCCTTGTTAGATAGATGTCATTGGTTAATGTTCGCGCTCGCCCAAAGGATAGAATCTCTGCCACCTTTTTGGTTGGCTACTTTAATTACAGTGGCGTTAGGACTACCTCAAGCTTTTTTAGCATTGCCAATTGCAGTAGCGGGTTTGGGTTCTGCCTTGGCGGTAATCTTATTAATTATTTTAGGCGGGATTAACATCCTGACGATGATCTGTATGGCAGAAGCGATCGGTCGCAGTCAAGATTTTCGTTCTGGTAGCACTTTTATCCAACAACTGGCAGCCAATTATTTGGGTAAATCTGGGTCTTCAATTTTAGGTGTCGCTGTTAGTATTCGAGTTGTTTCGATCGCTATTGCTGGTTACATTGGCTTGTCGATGACTATGGCAAATTTTACGACTCTACCAGCGACGATTTGGGCGGGATTGCTGTTTTTGCTGGGAGCGTTGTTTTTGTATCGTCAGTCTCTCAATTTAGCTCTGGGGCTAATTATTTTATTAGCGTTCGTGAATATTAGCCTGCTTCTATTGTTCTCTTTGCTTTGTATCGATCATTGGCAACTAGATAACTTACTCTACGTTAACTGGAATGTGCTCGAGAGAAGCTCTTTTGAACCGCAGATACTTCATCGAGTTTTTGGGGTTACTCTCATGCTTTACTTTGGACACGTATATGTGGGGGAATGTGCCAAAATCGTCTTACCCAAAGATCCGAGTGCTAATTCTTTACTCGGGGGAACTATTGCAGGAACAACTTGTCTGACTTTGCTTTTCTGCCTCTGGGTAATAGCTGTTGATGGAGCGATCGCCCCTGAGATCTTAGTTACTCAAACGGGAACGGTTTTAGAACCAATAATCGCAGAAATTGGCTCACAAGGAAAAGTCTTGGGTACAATTCTAGTTACTTTACTACTGGGAATGGCGTGGTTGAGAAGTTCTAATTCACTAGTTAATTTGTCCAGAGCCTTAATTCCTAACCAAAGACAGTTTATTCTCAGTTTATCTCGTCAGCAGTCAAGACTGATTTTACAAACTCGCGATCGCTATGATTCTTATTCGCTCGGGATCGACTATCTAAAATTTGACGACAACAAGGCAACCTTTGGTCTCGATCTCCAATTACAAGGAAATATTTATCGACAAGAGATTGAGGTGAGCCAATCTTGGTCGATTAAAGAACTATTTACTCAATATCCTCAACTAAATCGGCAGGGAGTCGATCTCAGTTTAGAAATTCAAGCGGCTAATCGCGATCGCGTTTGTTTGAAAGTTGTTTCTTCGATGACAATTTCTTGTCAGGGAAATTGCCAAGAAATTGGGCTAGAAAACACAATTGCTCGCCAAGATGACGCGGGGCAAACAAGCTGGAACTATGTTGGCAAGTATTTATCACAACAACGTCGTTTTCTCTTTTCCATTCTTCCCCTGTTCTTGGTTTTTTTATTAACCGAAGCACTGCTATTAACGAATAGGCAATCATTTACTGCTGTCCTGGGTTTTGCTGGAATATTAGGTAACTCTCTAATTGGAGGCATTTTTCCAGTTCTACTTTTGATTTCTAGCCGACGCAAAGGCGAGCTTTTACCAGGTAGAGTTTTTGAATTACTTAATTCTCGCTGGTTATTGGGAAGTATATATAGTTTTTCCTTACTAATTATTCTCGGTCATGGTCTATTCATCTGGGAAAATCCTGTTGTCAGGATCGCTGCTTTATTAGTTACCCTCTTCTCCCTAGTGGCGACTTTGGTGATGCTGCAAACAGGAGCTTTTGTTCCCTGCACTGTAATCGAGATTGTAGAAAACGGAGAAGCGACTGGACAAAGCTTACTCAAAATAAGCACGGGAGGAAAACCAAAAATTACTCGAGTAAAGCTAGGGTATCAAGAAGGAGAACGAGACTATCACGCTGCTACGATCCCAATTTCTTCCCGATCTTCCCTAAAGTATGCAATCTTTCAATTGCCAACCAAACAACTAGAAGAACTAAAAATATGGTTGCATAACAGTCAATCTCAAAACCACTTCAGACATTTGCCCGAACTTATAGAGATACATCAAGAACAACAAAAGATGCGGTTTAATCTCAAAGTTTTTGGTGACAAGGCTTTATTCCCGCTTAATTGTGAAAAATGTTGGTGCAAATTGAAATTTCCAGCAGTTAAAAAAACTGCGTAGTTTTATGAACATATTGAGGCAAAAATCAAGATGAAACTAAAAAAGCTACTAACGAAAATCCTATTTTGGTTAGCCATGGAGGTGTTCCTTGGTTTTGTAGGACTAGATTCTTTAGCAGACTATGGTGAGTTTATTGACACAAAAAAGTCGATGCAACTCATTTATTGAGTAGTGAGAATCAAGCGAGAAGATTTTAGAAGATCGAGTTTTGTTGTTTATTTATAAAATTTGGAGCAATATCATGTGTCAAATTATTTCCGTTCATTCCTTTCGTGGCGGTACTGGTAAATCTAATTTAACTGCTAACCTGGCTGCAACTATGGCACTACAAGGACAAAAAGTAGGTGTTGTAGATACCGATATTCAATCCCCTGGAATTCATATTATTTTTGGTCTGGATGAAGATCGGATGAATTATGCTTTAAATGATTATCTTTGGGGTAATTGTCAGATTAAAGATACCGCTTACGATGTCAGTCAGATCTTAAATTCAGAAGCGACCAATGGTAGTCTTTATTTAATTCCTTCTAGTATCAAAGCTGGTCAAATTGCCCGAATTTTGCGGGAAGGATATGATGTGGCTCGTCTTACTGATGGTTTAAATGAATTGATTCGAGCCTTAGATCTAGATTATTTACTGATCGATACTCATCCTGGTCTAAATGAAGAAACCTTGTTATCGATCGCCATCAGCGATCGTCTGGTAGTTATTTTACGTCCAGACCGACAAGATTTTCAGGGAACTGCTGTCACTCTAGAAGTTGCTCGCAAGTTAGAGATGTCCAATATCATGCTAGTGGTCAATAAAGCCTTACCTAGTTCCGATTACGAGACTCTACAACAAAATATGGAAACGACCTACAAAACTCCAGTAGTTGGTATTGTTCCTCTCTCCGAAGAAATTGCCCAGCTTGGTAGTCGAGACATTTTTTGTCTGCATTATCCGAATCATCCTCTCAGTTTGACGGTAGCCAATATTACGGCAGAGATCGTCCAAGAAAAATACATGTTAGCAGTAGGAGGCTAAAATGGTATCAGAATTACAAGGATTTAAATCTAGTATTCTTAGGTCTTATGGTGCTAGGGCTAGGGAAATAGAGGAGCTATCAGTTTACAATCAAAATATTTTTGACCATAGTAACTGGCAATCTCCTCTTGAATTTCCCCTAAAACCAGAAACTTATGTAGCGTCTTGGTCAAAATATCTCCAGACTGCCAGAGAAAAAGGTGTTTGGGCAACTCTCAAAAGTATCTTTGTTCAGTTACATTTTCCCATTGTCAAAGGGATCAGTCAGACACAAGCATATCGTGCTGCTATTTTAAGAGGAGTCGAGCCTCACACCCTGTCCGAAGCTACAGGTCTAAAACTAAAACAACCAGAGAAAATTAGTTTACAAATTTATCCTAGTTTGGCTGGAGCGATTCCCGTTATACTTCCTGGAAATAGAGAAGATTTTGTAACCTTAGTACAGGCTATAACTAAGCGTAACGAACCCAAACCGATTCCCCCTTCCATGGGTGCTTGTATGATAGCTGGTTATAATAATTGGCAACGAATTCGCCAATATTGCAACAGTAGGACATCTGAATTAAATTCAGGTACTCCTACGCCTCGTCAACAGTGGTTACCAGAAAATCCCCTCAATTCTAGGGAAATTGCTTGGCAAGAAGAATTAAGACGCTTAATTCCCCAAAAAAACCTTTATCAAGATCGTTTTATTCTTCTTAGCGATGGATTCTATAGTAATGTTGCCCCAGAAGATTTGGGATTGTGCAGTGCGGAGTGGCGGCAGTTATCTCTAACAATTCGTTTAGAACACGAATGCACCCATTATTTTACTCGTCGTCTCTTTAACTCGATGCAAAATAATCTCCTCGACGAACTGATCGCCGATTATCGGGGTATTGTTGCTGCTATCGGCTACTATCGCGCTGATTGGTTTTTGCGCTTTATGGGTTTGGAGTCCTTCCCCAAACTTCGAGAAGACGGCAGATTACAAAACTATCGCGGTCAACCACCACTGTCAGATCGAGCTTTTCAAATTTTACAGGCTTTGATTGTAGCTGCTGCCAAAAATCTAGAGTATTTCGATCGCAAGTATGCCGAGGAGTTAAAGCTAAGTTTCAATCAACCCTTGATGTCGATCGCTTTGACCTACATGACTCTAGAAGAATTAGCTTCTGACCAAGCTGTTGTACGACTCCAAAAAATCTTCCGACAGCTACAAGTTACAAATATGCTACTAAAAACCCAATAACTATTTTAATTGGTACAAAACTATGACAGAAGTTATACTCCAAGAATTAAGTAATAGTGATATCAACTGGATAATTGCCACGGGTACCAAACAAGAAATTTCCCCAAATACTGTATTAATGCGCGAGGGCAATACTTTTAATAATCTTTATCTAATCTTAGAAGGAACTGCAACCGCTACTCTTTCGCAAAAGCGCAGTAATCCCCTGGCACATGCCTTTGCCACTTTAGAAGGTACAAATATTCCCGAGATCGAAATTATGCGCTTATCTCGTGGTGAAATAGTGGGCGACAATACTTTTACAGGCTTTAATTCTAAAGCCGTTACGATTAGAGCTTTAAAAAAAGGTTTGGTTCTATCTCTTCCTTTGACCGAGCTAACCAATAAACTATACCAAGACAAAGGATTTGCTGCCCGCTTTTTCCGCGCGATCGCAGTTTTATATTTGAATAGATTACAATACTTACTCAATCGCCTTGGTCGTAAAAACTTTGCTAAGTCTCAGCCCGTAAGAGATGTACTGTATATTTTTGGCGGATTACATGATAGCGATCTCGACTGGATCGTAGCCAATGGAACTCTGACCAAAATTGCGGCTCAAACTACATTAATTCATCAACAAGGTCCAGTAGATGCTTTATACTTGCTTCTCGATGGACAAATGAAACTTTATCTTGAAAGCAATGAAAGTAATCCTTTAACCAACATTTTTGCTACTTTAGAAGAAAAAGAAGCTTCGGGACGGGAAATTGCTAACCTGCACAAGGGTGAAATTATTGGCGAAACCTCTTTTATTGATGGACGTTCTCCCTATGCTACAGTAAAGGCAGTACAAGATTCTTTGGTACTTTCTCTAGCTCGACCTCTATTAATCGCCAAACTACAACAAGATATAGGATTTGCTGCCCGTTTTTATCAAGCGATCGCCACTTTACTGGCTGATAAATTACAGGGAATTATCAGCAGACTTAGCGTTGGTAGACGTACTTATGTCCAAGGTAAGTCTTTAAGCGAGCAAATTCGATATGAAGATGAACTAGATGCTAAAACTCTCGAACAATTGTCTCTAGCAGCAACTAGATTTGATTGGATGCTAGAAAGATTAAAAGTAAGTTCATAAAAAGGGAGGGAATGCCATGAGGTAATTCTAAAAATTCCTCCAGCCATTCTTTTTTACTGTGTCCGTATTGTTCTATTTCTACCCAACTTTCTGCACCACATATTACGGCACATATAGTAATAGCTATGATGTCTATCAGTTTGTGTTCAATGAGATACTCGGTTCTAGGATCTTCTAGGTTTTCAAAATGTTCTATGAGTGAAACTGATGGATTTTTGGCAGAAATCATTACTTTCTATTAACTTTAGGGTTATTTTCTCAGGATCTCTCAATTTTTTAGTATGGGTTTGCCCCGATCGATCGACTGCCTAGAGTGACAGAAGAGAGATAATTCGATCCTAAAAGAATTAAAGCCAGTTTCCTAGAAGAATAAAAGGTGACCAAAAATATGGTCTTCTATCTTGATTTAAGAAAGCAAGTTGTGCTTGTTGAATAGCTTTAGCTTTAGGTACGCCCTGGTTTAGCTGTTCGTAAAACCGATCCACAATCTCAGTTGTGGCGAGATCGTCTACAGACCATAATGTTGCTATAGTACTAGTCACTCCTGCTCGCACGGTAATTCCAGCTAATCCTAAGGTAGCAAAGCGATCGCCTTTAGCGGTTTGACAAGCACTGAGAACTAGTAATTGAATTGGATTAAGATTATTTGACTGGACAATATTTACTAAATCTTCAATTTGAAGCAGTCTATCCCAAGCCAGGATAAATGTATTTTCTAGTTGAGAACTAAACTGACTATGGGTTGCCAAATGAAGTACAGAAAAAGTATTATTTCCTAATTCATCTTGCAAATTGGCTTTAGTAAATTTGCGGTTAAGAAGTTCTTCACTCTCAGCCGTTTCCGAGCGAATCTCAGATAATTCTTGTCTAACATTGGTCAGGGAGGTAAATTCTCGACCCTCAACCAAACGTCTTTGACTGATACCAGCAGCTAAAACTTTAATCCGAGAACTGTGGATCGGTTGCGTCTCGACTAACTGTAAACCTGGTGCTAGACTAACTGCATATTTTTCAACTAAATATTGTTCTTGTTGGCGGTCGTAAAGAACTGACATGGGAATATTACGTAGAGAACCATCAAGAACAAAAACTAAGGTTTCAATTTTGCTACTTTCTAGATCGCGTTCTAAAGGACGAATTAGCCAATCGTAGATTTTGCCAGAGCGTTGGTTAACTTGGGAAGTTCTGGTAACATCAGGCAGATAATACTGTAGTTGAGTGATAGTGCTTTCTAGCTGTTCTTGGGGTATGGCAGTAGAATAGTAACGAAGTTCTGATTGTCGCGGTAACTTGAGAATAATAGCTAATTGTTGTTTGAGAATAATTGGATAAATGACTGCTGCGGTTGCATCTTCTCGGTCGATAATTCGATCTATTTCTATTTTTGGACTCAAACAAGCTTGTTGTAAAAAGTTTTCGATCTCTAGCAATTGCAAAGATTCAATGGTAGTACGAGCTTGTTGCAAATTCTCGAGTTTAAGCGCAGCATTATCTTGAGTTTGTAACAATAACTCGACCAAATTGCGATATACAGGTTCAACTTGTTCTTGAAAATAGAATCGAGTCTCGGCTTGAATACCAATTAAATCTCTACGGAGAGATTGCAGTAATTCTACAGCATTACTATAAGCAGCGATCGCCCCAGGCAGATCGTTTTCCAGTTCGAGTAGATGTCCTAGTTGCCATTCCCATTTATAAGCGATATCTTGAGCCTGTAGCGATTGAGCGATTACCAAAGCTTGTTTAGTAGATGATACAGCCTTAGCAATTTGTTGATTCTGCTCGTATAGCCAACCAAGATAACCCAGAGAATAGGATTCACCACGGCGATCGCCTATACTTTCAGCTTGTTGAATGGCAGTAGTTAAGATACTAGCAATCTCTTCAGAGTTTTGTTGCAGGCAAATAAGGTTCTTAGCCAAATTAATTCGGGGATAAATATTGTTTGACTCTAGAGGTAATTGTTCGACTTTAGGTAGTATTTGCTGTGCCAGGGCGATCGCCCTGGCTTCTCTTCCCATTGCTTGCAACAGATTCAGATGATTTAGCTGTACTTTGATCCAAGTATTGGGAGAGGTTAGTTTACTAGCTGCTTGCTGATAGAGTGAAGTTGCCTGTTGATAAAAAGGAATTGCCTCACTATTGACTTGAGCAGTACAGGTCAGAGGAGAATCGTTTTTAAATTTTAGATTTTGCTGTACGAGTTGGGTTCTTTCACCGAGAATTTGTTGATTATTACCCAAACTGACTAAAATTGCAGCTTCTGTTTCAGGAGAGGATGATTGACGAGCTATCTTTAGAGCCTTTTGCAGTATTTTAGATGATAAATCGGGACGACCGAGTTTTTGTAAAATATCGCCAAAACTATGTAAGCCGTTAGTTAATGTTAAGGTGTTGAGTTGTGTCTTGAGAGTAGACAACCAAGAATCAAAGTCGCGATCGCGGTTATTGTTATCGGTTAAGCTGCGACAGTCAAATCGATCGATCTTAAAGACTTGAATAATTGTATTACAAGCTTTGAGATATCTACCATTAGCTTGTAAAGCCTCGCTGACGTTAATTAAACTTTGATTTTGTTTTTGATTATCCCCCTGTTGTTGATATAGATTAGCTGCTTGTTGCCAGGCTTTTGCTGCTGAATCAAATTCACCCAATTGGTAAAGTTGTTCGCCTTGTAGAGTTAACTCTGGGGCTGTTTTGGCTGGTTCTGTTGCTTTTAGTTGCCTAGTAAATAAGATCGGGCTGTGGGTAAAGATGAGCGAGGCTAACAACATTAAAGCCAATCTTTTCAACCATTTAGCCACTGGAGACTTTTGGTAATGTTTTTTCCAAGCTAACATCTTTTCGTACCTCACAAACTTTAAAATTGCTATTTCCCGAACGACTCTTCAGTTGAAATTATTTTTCCCAATCAAATTGGTTGACTACTAGATGAGACATCTTCTGAATTGCAGCTGGATGGATTAGACTGTGAATTAAGAAAAGACTTTTGAGCAGCAGGAGCAACTAAGACGATTTTGCCTTGAGCATTACGTACCCATCCCGTTGCTTCGATAACTGGCGGCGTAACTTCTGGTTGTTGTGGAGTAGAAGTTGCCGAGGTTAAAGTATTGTCCCCAGTAGCAGTTGTACTGAGACGAAAGTTATCTTCTGGTTCTGGAGGCAAACCACCGCGCCCCGTAACTACAAACTCACTCTGATTGCTCTTGATATTCGCCTCACAGGTTTGAGCCACCTCAGCTTGAACTGGTTGAACGGGTACGTTCAATGAATCTTGGCTGGGATCTGCCTCTAAAATATCGATCTCTACTGTCCCAGACAAACCAAATTCCGAACTCGCATTAATATCGTTGGTTAAATCACTTAAAGGTCGTTCTTCGATACCAAATAGTGACCTGGCATTAATGGTAATATTTCCCCCTTGCCCTTGTTCTGCACTAGCTAAAATATCATTACCAAACTGTGACTCCAAATCAACAGCAAAGTTCGCCTCTTGCCCTGGTTCTACGTCAACTAAACTATTTTGGTTACTGTCAGACTCGGCAATAATAAACCTAGCATCAATATTTATGTTACCACCATCGTTATTGCCCGATGATTGAGCCGAGATTAGACTGTTATTTCGCAAGGTAATATCTTCTCTGGCGGTAATATTAATATCTCCTCCGTCCCCTGTCCCTCTGGTACTGGCAACATCAATTCTTCCTCCATTAGCTAGATTTAGATTGGTAGTCGAAATATTTATATCACCAACATCTCCTTCTCCATTCTGATTGACTCGACTGGTAACACCACTGCGGTCTCCTTCTAAGGTTGTACCATTAAAAGTCATATCTCCTCTAGCGGTCAGATCGACAAAACCTGCATCTCCTTGACCGGAGGTACTAGTATCAATTCTTCCTCCATTAGTCAGATTGAGATTAGTAGTAGAGATAATCACCCCCCCCGCATTACCCTCTCCATCCGAATCAACCCGACTAGTCACTTCACTGCGGTCTCCCTCTGAAGTGGCACCATCAAAAATAATCTCTCCTGTGGCAGTAATCTCGACTAAACTTGCATCCCCCTGACCTGCGGTACTAGCATTAATTCGCGCCCCGTTGGTTAAAGTCAGATTAGTTGTCTCAATAGTCACACCTCCAGTGTCGCCCACCCCCTCGGAATTAACTCGACTAGTAACTTCACTGCGGTCTCCCTCTGAAGTGGCATCATCAAAAATAATCTCTCCTGTGGCAGTAATCTCGACCGAACCTGTATCTCCTTGACCAGAGGTACTCGCATCAATTCTTCCTCCATTAGTTAAAGTCAGATTAGTCGTCTCAATAGTCACACCTCCCGCGTTCCCCTCTCCATCCGAATCAACCTGACTAGTAACTTCACTGCGGTCTCCTTCTAAAGTCGCACCATCAAAAATAATCTCTCCTGTGGCAGTAATCTCGACCGAACCTGCATTTCCCTGGCCTGAGGTACTCGCATCAATTCGTCCCCCGTTAGTTAAAGTCAGATTAGAAGTAGAGATAATCACCCCCCCTGCATTACCCTCTCCGTCGGAATTAACTCGACTAGTAGCACTACTGGGATCTCCTTCTGAAGTGACACCATCAAAAATAATCTCTCCTGTGGCGGTAATCTCGACCGAACCTGCATCTCCCTGACCTGAGGTACTCGCATCAATTCGCCCTCCATTGGTTAAAGTCAGATTAGTTGTATCAATAGTTACGCCTCCAGTGTTGCCCTCTCCGTCGGAATTAACTCGATTAGTAGCACTACTGGGATCTCCTTCTGAAGTGGCACCATCAAAAATAATCTCTCCTGTGGCGGTAATCTCGACCGAACCTGCATTTCCCTGGCCTGAGGTACTCGCATCAATTCGTCCGCCATTGGTTGCTTCTAGTGAACCAGTAGTAATATCAATCTTGCCTGAATTACCCATTCCACCTTCATTGACTAGATTCCTAATACGGCTGTCATTCAAAGTTAAATTCTCAGCAACCTTAATCGTAATATCTCCTGCCTGAGCATCCTCAGAAGTTGAATCTCCTGTTATTCCTGCATCCAAGAAACTATTGCCTGTTAAACTGAGATTGCCCGCATTAACGACGATCTTCCCGCCACCTGTTCCCATAACATCGACTTCAGCACCATCGCTTAAAATTACATCTGCTTTGGCTACGTCTTCAGGAAAGGTTAAACTACCATCTTCTGAAATGCCTATTGTTCCTATAGTTGATAACCCACCTAGTTCAACACTACTTCCTGGCGCACTAACCTTGCCTCCCTCAAACCTAATATTACCCCCAACCAAACTGAGGTTATTTCCTGGTTCAACTTCTAAACGGGGGGCTACTGAACGATTGACTATTGCTGCGGGATTATCTGGTAAACCCAAGCCAATGGGCTGATTAATTGTTAATAGAGGAGGAGGATCTAAATCTGTCGCGCTAAATTCTCCCTCTTCAAACAAAATACTCTCGGCAGTACTAGCCAAAAATGAACCACCAATATTCAAGCTGGCATTTTCACCAAAAATAATTCCGTTGGGGTTAATCAGGAATAAATCGGCACTACCATTAGCGCGAATCAAACCATCAATCTGGGAAACATTCCCCCCTGTAACTCGGCTGAAGATGTTAGAGATATTATCTGCGTTGTTAAAAAAAGCTTCACTACCAGTCGCAACCGAAAAGTCTTGGAAACTGTGAAATAAATTATCGCCTCGGGTTTGTCCTCCAGTAATTTCAGCAACATTCCCCTGGGAGTTAACTTGGGTATCGAGGGTATTGTCGGGGGTAATCTGGGCTAAAGTGGCTGTGGCAAAAAGACAGCTAGAGAATGAGAGGAAAAACTGAAATAAAGGAGAAAAAGATTTGTACACAATAGTTTAAGAAATCAAGTTTGAGGATTGCAAAAATATTACTACCAAATTGGTCGAGTACTAGACAAGACATCTTATGAATTGCAGCTGGATGGATTGGAGTGAGAATCAAGAGAAGACTTTTGAGCAGCAGGAGCAACTAGGAGTATCTTGCCTTGGGCATTGCGTACCCATCCAGTTGCTTCGATAATTGGCGGCGTATTTTCTGGTTGTTGTCGAGCAGAAGTTTCGGCTCTCAAAGTATTGTTGTCAGTGGCGACTGCGCTCAGGCGAAAATTATCTTCTGGTTCTGGAGGCAAACCACCACGCCCCGTAACCACGAATTCACTGCGATCGCTGTTGATATTCGCCTCACAGGTTTGAGCCACCTCAGCTTGAACTGGTTGGACGGGTACATTTAATGTATCTTGACTGGGATCGGCTTCCAAAATATCAATTTCTACTGTCCCAGACAAACCAAATTCGGAACTAGCATTAATATCATTAGTTAGATCGTTTAAAGGACGCTCTTCGATCCCAAATAGTGAATTGACATTAATGTCAATGTTTCCTCCTCGTCCTTGTTCTGCGCTGGCGATAATATCACTATTGCTATTAGGATCGGCAACAATAAACCTAGCATCAATAGTTAAGTTAAGCTGGGCAACATCGATATTGCATAAAATGACAATAAGATCAATTCAAGATAGAAGGATATGCCTGTCAAAAATTTTCTCACACAAGAGCAGAGAGTAAATTTACAAAAAGCTTTAAAAGAAAGTGAAGACAGTCATTTTCGACAAAGAGTCTTAATGTTATTACTGATGAATGACGGTAAAACTTATGCAGAAATTACTGATTTTTTAGGATGTGCTTATCGCAGCGTAGCTAAGGCGCGCTGTCATGGAGACCCAGACAATTTAGAGAGTTTAAAAGACCAAAGAAAAAAAGGTTCTAAGAGAAAAGTAACCCCACAATATATCGAATTATTAATGGAGACAATCGAAAAAGAACCAGTAGATGAAGGTTATGAATTTGGCAGATGGACAACAGCCAGATTAGCAAAACATTTAGAAAAAGGAACAGGAATTAAATTAAGTGGAGAACAAGTTAGTCGGATATTAAAAGAAAAAAAGTACGCTTACCACTGGGGAAAATACAGCCTAGAAGATAAACAAAACAAGAAAAAAAGAGAAGCATTTAAAGAAAAATTGTCAGGCTATATTGAAGCGAGTAAAAAAGAGCCAAACAGAATACAGGTATGGTTTTGGGACGGGGCTTACAAGGTGCGGAATTCGATTCCGCACACAGCCCCTCACGAATCAGGATTTAGCATGAGAGTAATTAGAAGAAAAAGTTGGCGCAAAAAAGGTCAGAAGAAAAAAGTAACGGGACAAAGAAGAAAGGGACGAGTAAATGTGATGGGAGGGTTGAGATATAACGACAAAAAAAGAATTTGCTATTTTATTGAAAAAGGAGAAAGTGAGACATTTTATAACAAGATACATCGTTGGAACGAAGCAGTCAAAAAAGAGTGGATAGACCAAGGGAATCCCGAATCAGATTTTCCTAAAAATGGACCGAGAATCATTGTAATTTTGGACAATGCTTCTTTTCATAAAAAGCCAGAAATAATAGATAGGATAGAATCGAATTTACCCAATATTCTTTTAGAATATTTACCAGAATACAGTCCTGATTATAACTTGATTGAGTTAGTATGGCCCTCAACCAAAGAATATGTAGCACATCGATTATTTAAATCAGTTGAAGAGCTAGAAAAAACCTTAGATCGGCTTTTAAATCAAGGGGGATTACATATTAAATGGAAAAGAAAGATCAAGAATAAAGGCAATAATGTTATTGCAAGTTAAATGTGGATTAGCTTAGTAATAGACAAGAGAGTTAGGACGTAGCATCTTGGAGAACTAATTCCATGGCAGTTCTCAAGTTTTCAGCATTTGGTAGGAGATGGCGAATACGACTTTTGAGCCATGCCCAACATTTTTCAATTCGATTTAAATCTGGCGAATAAGGTGGCAAATAAAGTAAATGACAACCTACTGACTCAATTAAATCTTGAATGCGACCACCTTTGTTAAAAGTAGCATTGTCCATAATCACTACTTGTCCAGGTTGTAGTGCGGGAATTAAACATCTTAAGAGCCATGTTTCAAAAACAGTTCGATTACAACTACCATCTACTGTAAAAGAGGCAAATAATTGCTTTTGACAGTAAGCAGCAATCATATTAATCCTTCCTGTTCTTTTTCCTGACTTGAGTGCTTCAAATTTTTGACCTCTTTTACTCCATCCATATTCATAATCACTACGACTGTCCATTCCCGATTCATCTACATAAACTCTGTTTGACTGTTTGAAGGTAGCCAAGAGTGTGTTGAATTCCTTTCTAGCTTTTTCATTTCTTTCTTCATACCCATAATCTTTTTTTTTCGTGTGAAACCGATTTTCTTCAGTCCTCTAGAAATTGTTCTCGGACTGATGGGTTCTCCCCACAACGATCGCCATTTGAGCTTGAGTGCGATCGCCATGTTGGTTAACAAATTTCTCAAATGCTTGCCAATCAGTTATTTTGGCTCCCGTTCGGTGAGGGCGATTTGAGCGCGAACGATAATCTCCTGTTTCTTCTCTTCGCTTGAGCCACAAGTCAACTGTGTTACGACAAAGCATGAAATATTTCTGCGACTTCGCTTTTTTTCCAGCCATCTAACTCGATCGCTCTTTATCACTTTTTGACGAAAGTCGTAACTATAAGCTCTTGCCATCTCTTTTGTTTTACTCTATTTCTTTTATCTTACTGCTTGTCCTAATACTTATGGCGATTACTATACATCTGTAAAGCAAAATATAACCTTCAAACAAGCTTTAGACTCAATCCTCCAAGATTGGGTCAAATTAAACCGAGAGGAAGAGTTAGAGGTTATCGACCAAGAAGAGAAATTAGAGGCGATTACGGCTAAATTAGAGCAGGTAGATGGTCTTATTGTTGAAGTGCTAGAGAAACTGAAGAATTGTAGACTATAAGCTAGTATTCAGAGTAAGTAGTGTAGCTGCTTGTTTAGCGGGTTCGTGGTAAAATGCAGCCCGCTTTTGGCTGCGCTCAAAGCTTTTACTAGTTTTGTACTAATTTAATAGCTTGTTTTCTGATTGGGGGGATTAGTCGGGTGTTACTAGCTATTCCCCCCAAGTTTTTATTTAAGCGTTTAAATAATTGGGGTATTTATGTACCCGTTGCGCTCGTGTTTACCCCTGCTCTATAGTCAGAAGTGAGCAAGTTTTGAGTAAAATGCTGTAATTGTGGTAACTCGTTCGAGGTTAGAAGCCTTAAGGCTCAAGCGTTAGCGCAGAGCGGAGAGAGAGGGATTCGAACCCTCGAACGAGTTACCCCGTTACAGCATTTCCAGTGCTGCGCCTTCGACC